>JAJYLK010000068.1 GCA_021787775.1 Actinomycetes bacterium
AGACGAGTCGCTGCTGTATGCACGCGGTTTTTCCCATGGCTATCGCGCCGGGGAAGCGTCTGAAAATCCGGAGCAGGGCGAAGGATGAGCCGCGCTGCCGGCAACACGCCCGGAGGTGAGCCGGGCCGCATCAGTTATTTCTCGCTGACAGCGGGCGGGACGCTGCTGGCGCTGAAGCTGCGCGACCGTTTCGGCGGCGAGGCGCATCTGCCCAGCTGTTACAGCCTCGGCTGCCGGCGTTGCCGTCCGTTTGACAGCATTGCCGAAGCGTTGCCACAAAGTTTTCTGGCCGGCGAGACCGTCATTTGCGTGATGGCGGCCGGCATCGTCACGCGGCTGCTGGCGCCGCATCTGAAGTCGAAGCACGACGACCCCGCAGTGCTCGTCCTTGATGAAGAGGGGCGGCATGTCATTCCCCTGCTGGGTGGCCATGCCGCCGGCGCCAATGCCCTGGCGCGCGAGATCGCCGGTTTCCTTGGGGCGGATGCCGCGATCACCACCGCCAGCGATGTCCAGGGGATGACCGCGCCGGACGAGTTGGCGCGGGCGCTGGGGGCGGCGATCGACGATCCGCTGGCGCTCAGGAAGGTGACCGCGCTGCTGGTGGACGGCGAGCCGGTCTGCATCCAGTCGGCGTGCAATCCGGAGGTTTCCGGATACAGCTGGCTGGCGCCGGATGCGGATGCGCGAGAATTTCCCGGCCGGATATTGATCTCTTACCAGCTTCCCGGGAAGGACACTGAAGTCGATCCCGCTGCCGGTGCGGCCGCGGCCGTACCGCGGCAGGTGACGGCCCGGCTGATCCCGCGGATCGTCACCGCCGGCGTCGGCTGCCGGCGCGGGGCCGGCGCCGATTCGATCCTGGCCGCGATCGATGCGGCCTGCCTGGCGCACGGCATCGACCGCCGCGCCGTCGGCGCGCTGGCCTCGGTGGAGGCCAAACGGGACGAAGCAGGGCTCAGCGAAGCCGCCGCCCGGCTGGGCGCGGAGCTCGTCTTCTATAGCGCCGCGGAACTCCGGGAGCTGGACCGTCCGGGCAACAGTTTTGTAGAAGCGGCGGTGGGCACTCCCGCCGTCTGCGAGCCGGCGGCGCTGCTGGGCGCCGGGCCGGACGCCAGGCTGCTGGCCGCCAAAGACGCCGCGGACGGCGTCACCGTGGCGCTGGCGGCAGCGGCGCCGAAACCACCGGCGCTCCCTAAAACCGGCGCCGGCTCTGGCGGCGTGGCGGTGATCGGCATCGGAGCCGGCACGGGACCGCTGCTTACCGCCGAAGCCCGCCGGGCGATCCGCGACGCCGACATCGTGCTGGGCTATCGTACCTACATCGAACAGGTGCGCCAGATCTTCCCGCACAAGGAGTACATCCCGGGCTCGATGGGCGCCGAGATCGACCGCTGCCGGCAGGCGCGCGAGCTGGCCGAGGCGGGCCGGCGCGTGGCGCTGGTTTCCAGCGGCGATCCTGGCATCTACGGCATGGCGGGCCTGATGCTGGAGCTGGCCGGCGGCGTACCGGTGAGCGTCATTCCGGGAGTGACTGCCGCACAGCTGGCGGCCGCGCGCCTGGGAGCGCCGCTGATGAATGACTTCATCACCATCAGCCTCAGCGATCTGCTGACGCCCAGGGAAGAGGTGCTGCGCCGCGTCGACGTGGCCGCCGCTTCCGACCTGGTCATCTGCATCTATAACCCCACCAGCAAAAAACGCCGCCCGCTGTTCGAGGCGGCATGCGCCGCGCTGCTCCGGCACCGGTCTGGCTCGACGCCGGCCGGCTGGGTCAGGGACGCCGGCGGGCCGGATGAAACAGTCCGCACGTGCGCCCTGGGTGAGCTGGCGGAGCAAGAGGTCGACATGCGCACGGTCATCATCGTTGGCAACTCGCAGACGGTGCTGGCGGAGGGCAGGATGATCACCCGGCGGGGGTATGAGAAAAAAACTGCGGCATCCGAGCCGCGGCGAGGATGACCGCAGCACCTGACATGGCTTGAAGAAAACCGTTCGAAGATTATGACCGCACCTGACATGGTATGAATAAGACCGTATATATCATCGGTGGTACTACGGAGGCGGGACGCGCCGCGGCGCGTCTTCAGGCCGATGGATACCGCGCGGTTGTCAGCGTTGCCACCGCTTTGGGGGAACGGACCGCGGCCGCCAGCGGTGCGGGCGCGGCTCCCGGCGGGCCGGATGGCAACAGCGCCAGCGGCCTCCGGCTTGATCCCGGCCGCAAGACAGCTGTGGAGATGGCGGCCGCGGTAAAAAGAATCGGCGCCGCGGCGATCCTCGACTGCTCCCACCCTTATGCGGTTGCGGTCACTGCCGAAGCGCGGCAGGCTGCGGGGATTGCGGCTGTGCCTTATCTTCGCTACGCCCGCCCGCCGGTGGAGGCGCCTGCTGCGGAGTGCTTCGCGGATGCCGCGTCGGCTGCCCGCCGGCTGGCTGAGACAGGCGGCCGGGCCCTGCTGACGATCGGCATCCGCAATCTTGAACCTTTTATCAACAGCGGCGCTGATTTTGCCGTGCGTATTCTCCCGGTTGTCGAGTCGCTCGAAGTATGTCTTGAATCGGGGATCGCGCCGCCGGACATCATCGCCGCCCAGCCGCCCTTTGATGTGGATTTTAACCGTGCCTGTCTGCGACGCACGGCTGCCCGTTTTCTGGTGACCAAGGACAGCGGCGCCGAAGGCGGGCTGCCGGAGAAGCTTGCTGCCGCCGCTGCCGAGGGCGCCCGGGTGCTCATGCTGAAACGGCCGTCCGAGCCGGACGGCGCGTTTTATGATCTGGGGAGCGTCATGAGCCGGCTAGCGGCGGTCTCGGGATGACCCCGGCGGTGCGCGCGCAGGAGGAAGATATGAGCGCCGTCCGCGGCCGGAACCCGCTGGTCCGCCTGCGGCTGGCGTTCGGATTTTTCTCGGTGCTGCCCCTGGGCAGGACGGCGCCGCTGCAGGAGGTAGCCGCGGCCGCGACAATGCTGCCGCTGGTGGGCGTCGTGCTGGGCGGACTGGAGGGGGCTGCCGGCTGGGGGGCGCTGAAACTGTTCGGGCCGCTGGTCGCGGGGGCCGTGGTGCTGGCGGCGGCGCTGCTGCTGACCGGGATGCACCACGCCGACGGACTGGCGGATGTGGGCGATGCGATCATGGTTCACGGTGATGCCAGCCGCCGCATCGCCGTGCTCAAGGACCGGACGCTCGGTGTCGGCGCCGCCGGGGCGCTGATCATCACTTATCTGCTGTCGTGGTCAGCCCTGGGTCAGCTGGCTTCATTGCGGGGAGGATTGATGCTTGTCTATTTTATGATGGCGTCTGAGATTTGCGCCCGGCTGGGGCTGATCCTCACCGCGGCAGCGAACCAGCCGTCGCATCCGGGGAGCGGCAGCGAGTTCATCAAGGCTTTGAAAGGAGGAAAGGCGGCGGCGATTGTCGCGGCGGCCTTCCTGCTGGCGCTGCTGGCCTGGCCGATCGGGGTGGCGGCAGCAGCAGCCGCCACCGCGTCAGCTCTCCTGACCGCGCTGTTTTTAACCGTTATATCCCGCAAGCTTTTCGACGGCGTGGGCGGAGACGTGCTGGGGGCGTCGGTCGAGCTTGCCCGCATGGCCGCCCTCCTGGCCATGCTGGCAGCCGTCCGGCCGGGCTAGTTCAGTTGCTGGAAACCAGCTCTCCGCCTTCTTCCCCGTCTCCCTGATTGCCTTCATCCATCGCCGCGGTGCCGATAACGCCGCCGGCGGTTTCCCGGTGGATATAGATCGCCACGGCCATCTGGCTGGCGATGCTGTTGACCGTATCGACCATCGAAGCGGAAAACGGGTTCTTGTCGGGAAACAGTAACGCCATCGCTCCGACCACGTCGTCCCCGTATATCAGCGGCACGGTGCAGAGGCGATTCTCATCAAAACCCAGCCCCTGAAGGATGTAAGCGTCCCCCTCCGAGATGCCGCCGGGGTAGAGGTCTTTTTGCGTCAGCAGCCGGCGCTCCAGGGCGGCGCGTACCAGCATGGTGTCTTCGTCCAGGCGGCGGATGCGGAGGTGCTCGGCGACTTCAGCCGGCGCCGGACCGATAAAAGCCAGGTTGACAAGCGCCCGTAGTTTATCATCGAGATAGTAGATGCTCGAGATCGCGCAGCCCAGCTGGTCATAAATGGATTCCAGGGCCTGTTGGGCGATCTTCTCCAGACCGAAATCGCCGGCGCAGGCGGCGGCGACATCGCGCAGCAGTGCGGCCTTGGCAAGTTCACGTTTTGTGTTGTTATGTAGCAGCGAATTCTGCACCGCCAGGGAGGCGCGGTCCGCGATCACCTGGATCAACTCCCAGTCCCGTACGGAAAAGGCGGCCGGCCGCATGTTGCCGATGGCCAGCACGCCCGCCGCTTCGCCGTTCGCCGTCAATGGCACCGTCAGCGCGGAACGCATCCCCGAGCCGCTGAACAGCGGGCAGGCGCTGTGCTGCGCGAGCAGGTCATCGATCTTCATGGGCGCGTTTGCCCTGAATGCCTTACCGGCGAGTCCGTCATCGATGCTGACGCGTCCGGCGGGCAGCGGGCAGGAGCCATCGCCGGTAATGGCGCGGATCTCCAGGAAGCTGCGGCTCTCGTCCGCCAGCAGGATGACGGCGGCGTCCATCTTCATGACATGCTGCGTCCGGTTTACGAGCTCTGAAAGCACCTCTTCGATATCAAGCGAAGCCAGCCCCGCCTCTGATACCGCTTCGATCGCCTCCAGCGATTTGCGCACCGCCTGCTCCTTCTCGTAGATGGAGGCGTTCTCGATTGCCAGGGCGCCGTGCGAGCCTATGACTGAGGCAAACTCGACCTGATCGCGTGTAAATGGCCTGGAGTCCGCCATCTGGTTAAGCCAGACAGCACCCACGGGGCGGCTGCCGGCTATCAGCGGCACCACCATGCATGACTTCCCTGCTGGCGGCAGGACGTCTCCGGGGGATGGGCCGGCGTCGACCTCCATGATCCGCACCCGCCGGCTTTCGATCGCATCGACGCCGGCGTCGAGATCGTCGTAGGGGGCCCGCAGCCGCAGCGGCTCGCCATCGGGGAGCTCGCGGTCGCCGGACATGGCGCGCCGCTCCCACTGTTCGTCTTCCAGCAGGAAGAGCGCGCCGACGTCCGTGCCAGTGATGTAGATCAACCCGTCGAGCACCAGCTGCACGGTTTCGTTGACATCCAGGCTTGACATGATCGCGGTGCTGATGCGCAGAGAAGTCTCCCGGATGCGGTTGCGCACCACCTGATCCGTGATCTCGAAAGCAAACAGCGCGATCGAAAGCGGATTGGCGTGTCTGTCCGACAGGTCGGGGATGATGTCAAAACTCCAGAATCTGTCGCTGCCCTCCGCGCCTGGCAAAGAAAACTTCTCCCCCTCGATCTGACATCTCTTGGCAGCGGCCCTGTCCATCAGCGCCGCCAGGCGGGTGGCCGCTTCCGCCGGAAAAGCGCTTGCCAGCGAGTTGAAGCCGCGGCCGCCGGACTCCATGGATATCTGCTCAAAGGCCTGGTTATGGGCGGTCAACCGGTAGCCGGGGAAACTGAAGCGGGCGAACGCCAGCGGAGAACTATCCAGCGCTTCCCGCGGCGAGCTCATGCGCCGGAGGAAGCGGCGCACGTAAATCGACAGGACGCCGGTCAGCAGTCCGAACACGGCGATGAAAGAACCGCTCCAGATGTTGACGGCGGTGAATTCGCCCGAGACATCGTCGCTGGCCAGGCAGAACATCGTGGAGAGCAGTCCGGCCATCACGGTCTCCACCGGCCCCAGGAATATCGCCGCCATCACGATCGGCACCGCGTATGCCAGGTCGACAGGGGGGAAGGCTCTCACGGCGCTGCTATCGACCGCGAAAATTGCAAGGATCAGCGCGAAGACAAGCACCCACAGCAGGCCGCGCCTCCCGGTGAAGCCGATTTTCCTCTGCTCAGGCATCGAGCTGCTCCGTCAGCTGCGTATCATGCGTTGCGCCATAGCCGGAATTGTGGAAGGCGACCGCGAGCTGGTTGGCGATGCTTTTGAGTACGTCCAGCTCGGCGGCGGTGAAGACCCCCCTGGTGGAAAAGGCCAGCGCCATGCCGCCCACCGCCTTGCCCTTGTAAATAAACGGCACCGCGGCCCGCCGGTTGTTCTCAACTCCCAGGGACTTGAGGATGAAAGACTCGGTCTGAGATGCTTCATTGTTGGGGTGCGTCTGGTCCGTAATGATCGCGTGCGTGCGCACGGCCTTGGTGAGGAACGTATCCTGATCCATCCTGATGGTGGCGATCTCATCCATGACGGCGTGTGAATGCCCCAGAAATGCCAAGTTTATCAGAGCATCCTTTTCGTGGTCAAAGTAAAAAATGCTGGCCACGGCGCAGCCAAGCTGCCGGTAGATGGCTCCCAGCGCCGTTTCGGCTATCCTCCTGATGTCATCGCCGGCGGTGCATGCGGCGGCGACGTCATGCAGCAGCGCCACCCGCGCCAGCTCCTGACTGGTTTCGTTGTGCAGCAGCGAATTCTGCACCGCCAGGG
>JAJYLK010000069.1:0-342 GCA_021787775.1 Actinomycetes bacterium
AGGCACTACAGATACTCTACTCAATTATCAACCGGAACACGCAAGCCTGGGCCGAGCGCGCCTATTGTCCGTGGACCGACGCCGCGGCGCTGATGCGCGCCGAGGGCGTGCCGCTGTTCGCGCTGGAGAGCTGGGAGCCGGTCGCCGCCGCCGATCTTTGGGGCATCACGATGCAGTTCGAGCTCACATATGCCAACATCCTCGAGATGCTGGACCTGGCCGGCGTGCCGCTCCGGCGCGAGAAGCGCGGTCAGAGCGATCCGCTGGTATTCGGCGGCGGGCCTTCGGCCAGCAATCCGCATCCGATGGCCGCGTTCTTCGATTTCATCATCATTGGCGATG
>JAJYLK010000069.1:352-6486 GCA_021787775.1 Actinomycetes bacterium
TTTATGAGGAGAACCGGGAACGGCCGCGCGCCGACATCATCGCCGCCATCGCCGCGCTGGAGGGGGTATTCACTCCAGGCAGCGGCGGCGAGGTCCAGCGCGCCGTGGTGCCGGAGCTGGCTTATGACGCCGCTCCGCTCAGCCCGGTGGTTCCTTCGATGGGCGCTGTCCATGACCGCGCCACGCTGGAGATCATGCGCGGCTGTTCCCGCGGCTGCCGTTTTTGCCTGGCCGGCAACTGGTACCGGCCGGTGCGTGAACGCAGCCGGGACGACGTCCTGGGTGCAGTCAGGGAACTGGTGGCCGCGACCGGCTACCAGGAGGCTTCGCTCAGTTCGCTGTCGACGACCGATTACAGCGCCATCAGCGAGGTGCTTGCCAGCCTGGCGCAGTCGCATCCAGGGCTGGCGGTGTCGCTGCCATCGCTGCGGGTGGATTCCGATGTGCTGAGGCTGCTGAAGTTGACGCCGCAGCGGAAGGGTTCCATCACGCTGGCGCCGGAGGCCGGCAGCCAAAGGCTGCGCGACGTCATCAACAAGCAGGTGACCGCTGCTGACATCGAATCGGCGGTGTCGGAGGCATTCAGTTCCGGCTGCACCACGGTGAAGCTTTATTTCATGATCGGTCTGCCCACGGAGACCGATGCCGACCTCGAGGGCATCGTCGAGACCGCCGTGGCGGCGCGGGCTCTCGGCCGCCGGATGGCGGCAAACCCCGGGCGCATTCAGGTTAACGTCAGCGTCGCCTCGTTCGTGCCCAAGGCGCATACCCCCTTCCAGTGGGATGGAATGGACAGCCGCCGGGAGCTCGAGCGCAAGCAGCAGTTCCTCAGGAAGACCATGCCGCGAAAACAGATCCGTCTCAGCATGCATGACATCGATCCCAGCCTGGTGGAAGGCGCCATCGCCCGCGGCGGTGACGGCGTCGCGGCGGCGATCGAGGCCGCCTGGCGCGCCGGCGCCCGCTTCGATGCCTGGAGCGAGCTTTTCAACGCCGCTGCCTGGGAGGAAGGCTTCGCTGCGGCCGGCACCGGCGTGGAACAGGAGGCGACCCGCCGTTTCGGCTTTGAAGAGGCGCTGCCGTGGGAAGACATCGATCCGCGGGTCAGCAAGGAGTTTCTGCTGGAAGAGCGGCTGCGCGCCGGCCGTGCCGAGCTGACGCCTGACTGCCGCCAGGAAGCCTGCCACCTCTGCGGCGTCTGCGAGGGCGAGATCCAGATCAGGCTGGCGGGCGACGCGGCTGCACCCGGACCCGGAGCATAAGCGGTGAACTTCAACTATCAGATGCGGTTTGCCAAGACAGGCAGGGCGCGCTTCATCGCCCACCTGGACACGCTCAGCCTGCTGGTGCGCGCCGTGCGCCGCACCGGTTACGAGCTGGCGTTCACCGGGGGGATGCGTCCCAAGCCCATCCTCAGTCTGGCGATGCCGCTGGGCGTGGGTGTGGGGGGCGAGGACGAGATCTGCGATTTCTCGCTGAAGCAGCGCGTGCCGCTGACGGAATTCGCGCAGAAGCTGCAGCGCCAGCTGCCGGAGGGCATCAGGCTGACGTCACTGGCTCCCAGCCTGGACCGGTCAAAATCGGCCGCGCGCGTGATCAGCGTCTCTTACCGCATCGACGTCGCTGACGCGGAGGAATGGGCCGATGCCGCCGCCAGCTTCAGCAGCGAGCCCAGCCTCGTCATTTTAAGGCGGCGTCCCAAAGGTGACAAGGATGTTGATGTCAAGAAATATGTTGACAGAGTCAGGATCGGCGCCGGCGGCGTCGAGTTCGGCATGAAAGTCACGGCTGAAGGCACCGCGCGCCCGGAGGAAGTAGTCGAGCTGCTGGAAAGATTCGCCGGCCGGCAAATGACGCGGCCGCGCATCATTCGCACCGCGATCGTGCTGGCGGAAGAGAAAAATCCCGGCCGGCTCCACGGGCCGGGACGCGGCCGTCCCCGGCGGCGTTAGCCGGCGGCGCGGGGAAATCGCCTCTGCTTTTTCCGCGATCAGCGCCCGCGCGGGCCGGCGGCAGCTTTTCTCTGGCTGTCTGGCGATATATAATGCCGCATTGCGGGAGGTCAGGGGATGACCAAGAGGGGCGGCGAAAAGTTTTTTCACCCTCCATTGTTAGCCTTAGCGGCCAGAACGGGTAACTATTACCTTAAGACGACTGGTGCGGCGATTGCCGTGCCGGCCTGAAGCGGGTGTGGTTGCAAAAATTTGTCCCAGTTTAATCGGCTCGGGTCTACAGGCGGCGCAGTAATTTCAAGGCCGCGGCGGCCGGGGCCCCGAAAAATTTCAAGAGAGGTTGATATGGCGACTCGCGCCAAGCAGATTCTGGTGAGCGCGGAGCCCAGCGAACTCAAGGTTGCCATCCTTGAAGAGGGCAGGCTCTGCGAGATCTACGTGGAACGCAAGGGGCACAAGCCGCTTGCCGGCAACATCTATAAGGGCAAGGTCGAGAACGTGCTGCCCGGCATGGAAGCGGCCTTTGTCGATATCGGCCTGGAGAAGAACGGCTTCCTCTACGTGGAGGAGGTCATGGTCCACGAGGATCCGGACAAGCGCCCCAAGAAGATCACCCAGATGCTCAAGTCCGGCCAGGAGGTCCTGGTGCAGATCGTCAAGGATCCGATGGGCACCAAGGGCGCCCGGCTGACCACGCAGCTTTCCATCCCGGGGCACTTCATCGTCTATGTCCCCGACGGCGACGGCGTCGGCGTCTCCCGCCGCCTGCCGGACGAGGAGCGCCAGCGCCTGAGGCAGATCTGCCGCGAGCTGAAAGTGAAGAACGCCGGGCTGATCGTCCGCACCGCCGCCGAGGGCGCCAGCAAGCACGAGCTGGTGAACGACCTCAAGTTCCTGGAAAAGATGTGGCAGACAGTGGTAAAGCGTGAGAAGAAGGCCAAGGCGCCGTCGCTGCTCTACTCCGAGATGGAGGTCTCGCTCAAGGTGATGCGCGACATCTTCAACGAGACGCACGAGAGCGTCCTGGTTGATAGCCAGAAAGAATATGACAAGATTCGCTCCCTGCTGCGCAAGACCTCGCCGGAGCTGGTGGACCGCCTGGAGCTGTACCAGGGCAGCAAGCCGCTGATGGAGACCTACGGCGTCGACGAGGAGATGAAGAAGGCGCTGAACAAGCGCGTCGACCTGCCCAGCGGCGGCTACCTCGTCATCGAGGAGACCGAGGCGATGACGATCATCGACGTCAACACCGGCCGCTATGTCGGCCGCACGCGCCTGGAAGACACCATCCTGAAGACGAACATGGAAGCCTGCAAGGAGGTCGTGCGCCAGCTGAGGCTGCGCGACATCGGCGGCATCATCATCATCGACTTCATCGACATGGCGCGGCCGCGCAACCGCCAGCAGGTGCTGGAGGCGCTCGACAAGGAGCTGGACACCGACCGCACCAAGACATATATCGTGGAACTGTCGCCCCTGGGCCTGGTGGAGATGACCAGACAGAACGTCACCGAGGGCCTCAGGGACATACTCACCAAGACCTGCCCTACCTGCGGCGGCGAGGGTGTGATCGTCTCCGAGGAGACGATGGCGATCGACATCGAGCGGCGCCTGCGGCGGCTGGCGGCGACGTCGCCAAGCGACGCGTTCCTGGTGGAGGTGCATCCCAAGGTGGCGGCGATGCTGATCGGCCAGGGCGGCGCCAAGCTGCGCGAGCTGGAGGAAGAGACGCGTAAATATTTCAGTTTCGAGGGGCTGGACACGATTCCGATCGATACCTTCGAGGTTACCGCCGAAGGCAGCAGGGAGGCCATCCAGCGGGCATCGCTGCCGGTGGCCGAAGGTGACGAGGTGCGGCTCAGGATCGAGGAAGCACACATGTATAATCCGGCTGACGCCATCGCCAAGATTGATGGTTACGTAGTCAGCATCTCCGGCGCCAGCAAGATGGTCGGCGAGGACAAGAAGATCCGCATCGACAGCGTCACCCGCACCTGTGCCTACGGCACGGTGGTCGACGAAGATCAGCCGGCCGTAGTGGACGAAGGCCAGAACGAGCCTTCGGCGATCGATGTGCCCAAACGTCCCTGGCGGCGCAAATAGCGGCGCGGCGTTTGCTGGCATGGATAGAGCCGGTTTGCTATAATCCCTGAGGCTTAAATCAAAGGAAATCCGGAACGGAAATATTATGTACGCAGTGATTGACATAGGCGGCAAGCAGTACAAAGTCGAAAAAGGCGACGAGGTCATCGTCGACCGCCTCGATCTGGCCGAGGGCAAGAGCGTCACCTTCAACCCGGTGCTGCTCGGCGGCGAGAGCAAGGCGGTCACGCCCGCCGAGCTCAAGGGCGCCAAGGTGAAGGCGAAGGTCGAGGAGCACCTGCTGGGTGACAAGATCCGCGTCTTCAAGTACAAGCCCAAGACGACTTACCGCAAAACGCGCGGCCATCGCAGCCGGCTGTCACGGCTCTCGATCCAGTCCATCACCGCCGCGGGAACGAAGAAGAAGGCAGAGCCGAAAGCGGAGGCTGATAACGACGCCGCGGCGGCCGCTGAATAATCGATGATCCCGGTGCTGGGGGCGCCGTGGAATCCGGATAAAGGGAAACAGAAATGGCTCATAAAAAAGGTTCAGGGACAAGTAGAAACGGACGCGATTCGCATGCGCAGCGCCTGGGATGCAAGAGCTTCGGCGGCCAGATCGTGCCGGCCGGCTCCATCATCGTCCGGCAGCGGGGCACGCGCTTCCGCCCCGGCCCCGGCGCCGGCATCGGCGGCGATGACACCATCTTCGCCACGGTCACCGGCCGGGTAGTATTCTCCAATGGTGCCGCGCGCACGATCAGCGTCGTCCCGGAGGAGAGCGCCTGACCCGGGCCTGAAATCACATGGATGAAAAAGCCGCCGGCAGGGCGGCTTTTTTTGTTGGCAGGTCATTCACTGCCGATACAGAAAGTAATGCTGGCCGTTTTACCAAGTGTTGCCAGCATGAAAGAAAGGAGCGGTTTTGAGCGCGATCATCATTATTTATCTGGCGGTGATTGTTTTATCCATCGTGTCCCTGTGGGTGGTCTTCCAGAAAGCGGGTCAGCCAGGCTGGGGAGCAATCATCCCGATCTACAACGTCTTCCTGATGATCAAGATAGCCCAGAAACCGGGGTGGTGGCTGATCCTGTATCTGGTCCCGTTAGTCAACATCGTTATCGGTATCATCGTTTCCATCGAGATCGCCCGGCATTTCGACAAGAGCGACGCCTTTGGCGTCGGTTTGATCTTCCTGCCGTTCATCTTCTATCCGCTGCTCGCCTTCGGCGACGCCCACTATAACGTGGCGGCGCCGGTCTGAGCGAGCCGCCTCTTCGCGTATCGATCCCGGTTTTCCCAGGTGGAAACCGGGATTTTTTTCTGCCGTAACTGGTATTCTAGACCGATGTTCTACGACCGCGCCAAAATCGAGATTCGCGCCGGGAAGGGCGGCAACGGCTGCACCAGCTTCCGCCGGGAGAAATATGTGCCCAAGGGCGGGCCGGACGGCGGCGACGGTGGTGGTGGCGGCGACGTCGTCTTCCGGGCCACCAACCGCCTGCGGGATCTGGCTTACTTCCAGCGGCAGCGGCACTTCCGCGCCGCCAGGGGCGGCATGGGGGAGGGCTCCAAACGCAACGGCCGGCGGGGGGAGGATCTGACCGTGGAGGTGCCGCCCGGCACGCAGATTTTCGAGGACGGCCGGCTGCTGGCCGATCTGGTGAGCGACGGCCAGGCATTCACGGCAGCCCGCGGCGGTGACGGCGGCCGGGGCAACGCCCGCTTCGTCAGCTCCACGCGGCGGGCGCCGCGCTTCGCCGAGCTGGGCCTGGCGGGAGAGGAGCGGACGATCACGCTGGAGCTGAAGCTGCTGGCCGACGCCGGCCTGCTGGGCTTTCCCAACGCCGGCAAGTCCTCGCTGCTGAGGATCATCTCGCACGCCAGGCCGAAGGTGGCCGATTATCCTTTCACCACGGTCGCTCCCATGCTGGGGACCGTGGAGGACTCCGGATCGCACCAGCAGTTCACGGTGGCCGATATCCCCGGCCTGCTGGAAGGGGCCAGCGAGGGCGTTGGTTTGGGCGATGAGTTCCTCGGGCATCTGGAGCGCACCGGCCTGCTCATCCACCTGATAGACGCCGGCGGCTATTAAGATCG
>JAJYLK010000070.1 GCA_021787775.1 Actinomycetes bacterium
TCCCCGATCACTTTCAGAAGATTTGCCGCGACCGTCCCGTCGGGGAGCTTGGCTGCGGGAAGCGACATCTCGGACCGCTGGCGGCGGATGTCCTCCACCGCCGCTGTTATCTGCTCGCCGCCAGCGCGGTAAAGTCCGGAGATGTCCATCAATAACTTTTGCATTTGATCTGATGGAAGATATGTTATGCCACCGATCAATTCCCCCGCCGGGGTCAGAAATGCCAGCGTCGGCCATCCTCCCTGATTGTAACGCGCGTTGATGTCCGGCCGCCGGTCGCTGTCCACTCGCACCGGGATGTAATTCTCATTGATCAACTGGATGACTTCGCCGTCGGAGTAGCTTGTCTCGTCCATGACATGACACCAGTGGCACCATGGCGCCGAGATTGCCAGCAGCACCGGCCTGGACTCCTGGCGGGCCTGCGCGAACGCCTCTGCGCTCCATGGGCGCCAGTCGATCTCAGCGGCGCGGTTCGGCCGCGGTGAAAAGCGAAATTCCGGTGACCCTCCACCCTGATTTTTTTCCTGCTCTGCCATATCACCCTCTAAACTCGAATTTGCCGCCACGGAAACATTTTAAACGAAACGCAGGCTGGTTGAAGCTTGTGACGATCTAAGCATCGTGCTGCCGCCAGCAATCCTGTGAGTGCAATAACTGCCTGGGCAGCCACTGCTATAATAGCGTTTATGGGAGAGGCCCCGACAATTGCGGCGATCTCGACTGCCCTGGGGGCCGGCGCCATCGGCATCGTCCGCCTGTCCGGGACGGCCGCGATCAACATCTGCGACCAGGTATTTCGCGGCAAGCTGCCTCTGGCAGAAGCCGGCTCGCACACCATCCACCTGGGAACGATATTTGACACGACGTCGGGTGAGACCGTGGACGAGGTACTGGTCAGTGTCATGAAGGCGCCGGCAACTTATACACGCGAAGACATCGTGGAAGTCAACTGCCACGGGAGCGCGGTGGCCCAGCAAAAAGTACTTTCCCTCTTCCTGGACCATGGCGCACAGCTCGCCACACCCGGCGAATTCACCAGGCGCGCCTTCTTCAACGGCCGCATCGACCTGGCTCAGGCGGAAAGTGTCGCGCGCATCGTCTCGGCCAGGACGGAAGCCGGTCTGAAGATGGCCGTGGGCCAACTCGAAGGGGTGCTCTCCAGGGAGATCGCCTCGATCCGCAGCTCCACTCTGGGAGTCCTGGCCGTTGTCGAAGCCGGCATCGATTTTTCCGATGAGGATGTCGACGAGATCGATGCCTCCGATGCTGGCAAGCAGCTAATGCGGCTCCGGGGTCGAATCGATGAACTGATCGAGACGGCGCTTACGGGCCGCGTGCTTAGCGAGGGCGTACGGACCGCGATCGTCGGCAAGCCCAATGTGGGCAAATCGAGCCTGCTGAATTCCCTGGTGATGCGGGAGCGGGCCATTGTCACAGAGACCCCCGGCACCACACGCGATACGATCGAGGAAATCATAAGTGTGGGCGGCATTCCTTTAAAGCTGACCGATACTGCCGGACTCAGGCCCGCGAACGACGAAGTCGAGAAACTCGGCGTCGAGCGCAGCCGTCAGGCAATCCGGGAAGCGGACCTGATCCTCTGCATGTTCGACGGCAGCCAGCACGAGGACGACCATGACCGGGCGCTGATGACGTCGGTTCCCGCCGACAGAACGATATATGTGATCAACAAGTGCGATCTGTTCCGCGGCCGCTCTCCTGTTTTTAACCAGGGACTATTACCATCGCGCCCCGTCGTGATCTCGGCCATGACCCGCCAGGGACTGCGTATCCTCAAGGAGAAAGTGGCTGACAAGGTGCTGGGCAGATCTTTCCCCTCACCGCAAAGCCCGGTTGTGACACAGGAGCGGCACCGCCGTTTGCTGGCTGACGCCTCGGAAGCAATCGGCCGCGCGGAGCAGGGTCTGCGGGTGCGATTGGGTGAAGAGCTCATCGCCGAAGAGCTGCGTCTGGCCCTGAGATCGCTGGGTGAGATTACCGGCGAGGAGATCATGGAAGACCTCCTGGACGTGATTTTCCAGGAATTCTGCATCGGAAAATAGCTTTCGCAAACGATGAGTCCTTCCGGGAACAACCCTGAAAGATATGACGTGTTAGTCGTCGGTGGCGGGCCGGCCGGCTGCGAAGCCGCTGTTGCCGCCGCAATTCTTGGCGCCAGGACGCTGTGCCTCACCATCAATCTGGACAGCGTAGCCCTTCATCCCGCCGGTCCGGTGCTTGCGGAAGGAAAAGACGATCCGCGCTCTGCCTTGCTACACGAACTTCGCGAGATCGGCGGGATCCTGCCTGAAATTCTCATGCACGAGGGGACAACGACTGGTGTCCCTGAAAAGGGAAGGGTGCTGATAGACCGGCGCCGCCTCAGCCTGGCATACAAATCGCGGCTTGAGCACACGGAAGGCGTTGAGCTGAGGCAGGGGCTGGTCGTCTCGCTGGAACCGCATGATGGTTACTGGTTGGCCGGGACAAAGCTGGGGGAGACATTCAGCGCCAACTTCGTCATCGTCGCGGTGGGGACTTATTTGAACGGGACCGTAACCGAGGCGGGCATCTCGGTCCCCGGAGGCCGCCATGGTGAGATTCCATCAAATGGCCTCGCCGCCTGCCTTGCCGCGCTCGGCATAGATCTGGAACCAGCCAATGCAACCTGCTTTGCCCGCGTCGCCGCAGGGAGCGCCGGCGGCGCCGGCCTGCCACCCGACGGCGAGGCCCTGCGCGAACTCTATGCTCTGGGCATCGACCTCAAGGGCAGCCGGGCGCACGCGCTCGAGGTCATCCGAGGCTCCGCGGGGTACAACAAGCCGCCCGCAGCGATAGCCGCACCCGGAAGTCTCAAGCATGCCTGGATCACCCGCTCTCAGTTCACCGTCAGGCACCTGATTTTATCGGCGGCTCAGGTGGACAGGGATTTGCAGTCGCGCTCGCTCCCCGGGCTCTTTTTTGCCGGGCGGGCCGCCGGGAGCTGCAACTATTCCGAAGCGGCGGCCCTGGGCTTGCTTGCCGGCGACAGCGCCGCTGTCAGAGCGAAAAATCTGGCAGGTGGTAGGTTAATAAAAGATTACAAATTTGTTAATAAGCTCGTCGCTGCAGTAGCCGAACAGCAGGTGCGACCCGTAACTATCAGAAAACCGCCGCCCGGATGTTAGCACAAATTAATAAATTATCAAGGAAAGACTGCAGTTTGCCCGGTTTCGACGTCATCGTGGTCGGTGGCGGGCACGCCGGCTGCGAAGCTGCCCTGGCAGCGGCTCGGATGGGCTGCTCCACCCTTTTGCTTACTCTTTCCCTGGAGAAGATTGCCTTGATGCCCTGCAACCCCGCGATCGGTGGAGTGGGCAAAGGCCAGCTGACGCGGGAAATAGACGCACTTGGGGGCGAACAGGGGCGCAACACTGACCGCTCTTTTATTCAGATGAAGATGCTGAATACTGGTAAAGGCCGCGCCGTTCAGGCGTTGCGAGCCCAAGCAGACAAGAAGCTCTACGAGGACAACATGAAAAGAGCTCTCGCCCAGGAACAAAACCTGCAAATCCTCGAAGGCACTGCTGCAGCTCTTAATGTTTCACGTGAAACAATTGAGGGCCTCACTCTGACCGATGGCAGCTTCATTCCTGCAAGATCAGTTGTATTGGCCTGCGGCACCTTCATGCGCGGGAAGATAGTTGTCGGCGACCACATCTTCCCAGCCGGGAGAATGGGAGAACCGCCGGCCATTGAGCTTTCAGCGAGCCTGGCTCATGCTGGGCTGGAACTGGCACGATTCCAGTCCGCCACACCTCCACGCATCGACGCGCGCTCAATAAATCCTGACAAGATGTCAGTCGAATCCGGGGACCATGATCCTGAGCTGTTTTCCATCTCCAGCAAACCCGATAACCGGCGGCAGATCCCCTGCTATTTAACGAACACCACGGCGAAAACCCACGAAGTCGTCCGCAATCATCTTCATCTTTCTCCGATCAAGAACGGTTCTGTCAGCAGCAAGGGTCCGCGGTACTGCCCTTCAATTGACCGCAAGGTTATCAATTTTCCCGACCGCGACCATCATCCGGTCTTTGTCGAACCAGAGGGCCGGGATACTTCAGAGATGTATCTTCAGGGCCTGACTACCAGCCTCCCGGTATGGATACAAGAAAAAGTGATCCGTACTGTACCCGGCTTGGAGAACTCCCGGCTCATGCGGCCCGGCTATGCCGTCGAATACGACTACGTCATTCCTGACCAGCTTACTCTTGCTTTAGAGACCAAAGCAGTAAAGCACCTCTTCCTGGCCGGCCAGATCAATGGCACCTCGGGCTACGAAGAGGCGGCGGCGCAAGGGCTTGTTGCCGGAATTAACGCGGCTCTGGGCGTCCAGGGCCATGAACCCATGATTCTCAGGCGAGATGAGGCTTACATCGGCGTTCTTATCGACGACCTGGTGACCAAGGGCGTTGACGAGCCCTATCGCATGTTCACTTCACGCGCGGAATACCGCCTGTTACTAAGACACGACAATGCTCACAGCCGGCTCGCCGAAACTGGAAACCGGCTCGGCCTGGTCCCCGATGCCACCCTGGCTGAGATCTTCAGCCATACGCAGCGAGTTCGTGCCTTGCTGGCGAATTTGAAAAAAACTCGCCTGCAACCCTCAGGGCAGCTGAACGATGTGCTGAAATCCCGCGGCTCAGCCACTATTAGTGAGGCCCAAGCCGCTTGGCAACTGATAAAGCGGCCCGAACTTCGCCTCGAAGACCTGAAGCCGTTTATCGCCCTCCTTCCAGCACAGGCAGCCGAAATCATTAAAAGCGCCGAAATCGAGATCAAATATTCCGGTTATATCGCTCGACAACAAGAAGAGATAAACCGTTGCGCCAGCCTTGAAAATACCCTGATCCCTACTGATTTCAGTTACCCCGATCTGGAAGGCATCACGATCGAGGCGCGCGAAAAACTATCCCGCATCCGGCCGTCATCGCTAGGTCAGGCTTCCCGAATCGCGGGCGTTTCTCCCGCTGATATCTCAGTCCTGTCTATTTTTCTGCGGGCGGCCCGTTGAACTGGCAGAGCCGGGCTCAATCCCGATACGACCTTGACCGGGTGCAGATGGAACGTCTGGTGACGCTTCAAAGTCTTCTCTCTGAACCCGAAAACCGCGGTCTGACCTCGGTGCCGCCGGACCGGATCGGCAAAATCCACATACTTGACAGCCTGAATTTACTGGATTTTCCTCAAGTCACACATGCGCACTCATGCGTAGATGTTGGCAGCGGCGGCGGACTTCCGGGCTTACCGTTGTCAATTGCCAGGCCCGGTCTGAATATGACGCTGATCGAATCAAACAAGCGTAAAAGTGCATTCCTCTCCCGTGCCGTTTCCATTCTTGGCTTGTCGAACGTCCGCGTGCTGGCAGTCAGGGCTGAAGACGCTGCGCGTACGGAACTTCGGGACTCTTTCGATCTTGCGCTGGCACGCGCAGTGGGGCCGCTGCCAGTAGTCCTTGAATTTACATTGCCGCTACTGAGAACGGGTGGTAATTCCCTGCTACAGCGCGGTTCCCGGGAGCCGGGCGATCTGGAAGCCGCTGAAATCTCCTCATCACTCCTTGGAGGCGAACTCAAACGAGTCAAGAAAGTCAGCCCATATCCCGGCTCCATAAATTTACACATCTGGGTGGTGGCCAAGAAAACATCCACACCTAAGCGCTTCCCCCGCCGGGTCGGTGTAGCCAAAAAACGCCCCCTGGCCTGAGAAACCTGCAAGACTCCTCTGGAAATACATTCTGGATCCTGGCTATTTTCCCGACTCAGCTTCTAGTCTCTGTCCGAAGCATCTGTTAAAATTCCCTCGTGCAGGCAAATTCTTCTTTTCAGGCAAGAGCTGGTTTGGGCAAGACCTACGCAGTCGCAAATCAAAAGGGCGGCGTGGGCAAGACCACAACCTGTATTAACACCGCTGTATGCCTGGCCGAAGCGGGCGCCACAGTCCTCCTCATCGACCTCGATCCTCAGAGTAATGCCACACATGGCTTCGGCGTTCATGATGAGTCCGGCCCGACTGTTTATGATGTTCTGCTCAACGGCGCCCGCATCGAATCCGCCATCGTCGGCACCGAAATACCCCATTTTTTCCTGGTGCCCTCGACTCCTCACCTGGCGGGTGCTGAGGTCGAGCTTCCCGCCCGGGATAACCGGGAGTTCATTTTGGCGCGCAGCCTGCAGAGCATAGCTCCCGATTTCGATTACCTGTTTATCGATTGTCCCCCGTCGTTGAGCCTGTTGACTCTCAATGGCCTGGTAGCGGCCGACCGCCTGATCATTCCGGTCCAATGCGAATATTATGCTCTCGAAGGCCTCGGCCAGCTCCTGTCCACCGTCGAGGCGGTGCGCATCAACTTTAATCCCAAACTGGAAATCGCCGGCCTCTTGATGACCATGTTCGATCCGCGCACCAGACTTT
>JAJYLK010000071.1 GCA_021787775.1 Actinomycetes bacterium
CTCTGTCTGCTTGGCGATCAAATACCGTTTGGCGATGTGGAGCTTTTCTTCTTCCGTGTAGCCGGACAGCTCGATCACCTCCATCCGGTCGCGCAGCGGCGGCGGGATGGTGTCGAGGATGTTGGCGGTGGCGATGAACAGCACCTTGCTCAGATCGAACGGCAGGTCAAGGTAATGGTCGCGGAAGCTGAAGTGCTGCTCGGGGTCGAGCACCTCCAGCAGCGCCGACGACGGATCGCCGCGGAAATCGGCGCCCAGCTTGTCCATCTCGTCGATCATGAACACTGGGTTGTTGGATTCGGCGTCGCGGATGGCGCGGATGATCGTGCCCGGCATGGCGCCGATATAGGTGCGCCGGTGGCCGCGAATCTCCGCCTCGTCGCGCACGCCGCCGACCGAAATGCGGATGAACTTCCGCCCCAGCGCGCGGGCGATTGAATGGCCCAGCGAGGTCTTGCCGACGCCGGGAGGGCCGACGAAGCAGAGAATGGGGCCGGTAATGATACCCGACTTATCCTGCTTCAGCTTCGCCACCGACAGGTACTCGAGGATGCGGTTCTTCACCTTTTCCAGATCGTAATGGTCCTCGTCGAGCACCGCCTGCGCCCGGTTGATGTCAAGATTATCCTCTGTGCCCTTGTCCCAGGGGATCGTCAGGATCCAGTCCAGATAGGTGCGGATCACCGAATATTCGGCCGCCGCCGGCTGCAGCTTCGACAGCCGGTCCAGCTCGCGGCGCGCCTGGCGGTCGATCTCCTCCGGCAGCTTCAACTCGTCCAGCTGCCCGCGCAGCTCGTTCACCTCGGCGGTGATCTCATCGACTTCGCCCAGTTCCTCCTGGATGGCCTTCATCTGCTGGCGCAGAAAGTACTCGCGCTGGCTCTTGTCCATCTCGCTCTGGACATCTGACTGGATCTTGCTACCCAGCTCGAAGACTTCCAGTTCCCGATTAAGTATCACGGTCAAACGGCGCAGGCGCTTCTCCACGTCCACTTCTTCCAGCAACTCCTGCTTCTCCTCGGTGCTGATCTTGATCGCCGAGGCGATCAGATAGCACAGAGCGCTGGGATCGTCGACATTCGACGCCGCCATCTGCAGCTCTTCCGGCAGGTAAGGCACCAGGCCGATGATCTTGGTAAAGACATTCAGCAGATTGCGCGACAGCGCTTCCACTTCCTTCTTCATTTCCAACACGTCATCAAGCACCTCGACGCGGCCGACCAGATAAGGCTCGATCTGCGTGAAGTCAGTGATCCTGATCCGCTTCAGCCCCTGGACGAGGATGCGCAGGGAGCCGTCGGGGACTTTCAGCATCTTATGAATGATGGCGGCGGTACCGACGGCGTAAACGTCATCGGGGCCGGCCAGCTCGACATCCTTGTGCTTGATCGTGACCAGGCAGACGATCTTGTCCTTGTGCAGGACATCGTCGATCAGCTTCACGGACCGTTCCTGGCCCACCGCCAGCGGCGTCACCGTCTCCGGAAACACCACCGTGTCGCGCAGCGGCAGCACCGGTATCGCGTCCGGAATCTTCTGATCCGGATTGATGATCGGGGTTTCTCCCAGGCTGCTTTCCATTACTTTTTGTCCTTTACGCTGATCGGCACCTTGATGGCCGACTTCTTGTGCTCCGCTACCGGCAGACGCAGTGTCAGAAAACCGTTGAGATATTCCGCTTTCGAGTTGCCGACATCGACGTTGAGCGGCAACATGATCTTGCGCTTGAAGTGACCGTAGTCGATCTCCATCTGTTGATAGACTTTCTCCCCCGGGCGCTGCGGATCAAAACGGTTGCCCTCCACCAGCAGGGTTTTATCCTGGATAGTGATCTGGACTTCGTCAGGAGCGATGCCCGGAATCTCCAGTTTGACGATCACCTCGTGGGAATCTTTCACACAGAAAACGTCGGCGAGGGGCTGAAACGCCCCTCCCTTCATCATCCTCAACCTGGGTCCGCCGTAGAACCGGTAGAACATCTCCTCGATCTCGGTCGAGAGACGCTCGAATTCGGCAAAGGGATTGCTTTTCTTGGGCATCATCACAAATCCTCCGTCAGGGACGCCGCTGGCGCCGGGTAGAATCGGGCACACAGACTCGAATCTGGATTCAATGCTTCAAAAGATAGCACATCCGGCCGAGACAGTTAATGGCCGCGCACCAATGCCTTCAGGCTCCAGCGTGGCAGCATTTGGCTATTTATAGCCATAAGAAGGCATTTCTAATCATCGGCAGCTACGCGGCATCCCGGTATCTGATTCCGGCGGCGTGATAACATTATCTGTTTACTGGCGGCAGGTTTCTACTACATGACAAAATCTTTGGGAGCTCTTGATAGCTGGACGTCAAGACGATTGCCGGAAGTTCTCCCTCCACGACAAGCCTGTCCCCCGTCTGGTGCCGCTTCGCCTGCTGCATTGAATCGGAAGGCTTCGATCCGGCGGCAGACAGCAGCGTAATTTTTTTGTTCGCGCCACGTCATACGAGATAGTAATAAACAACTGATTGGAGAGCGAAATGAACCCGTGCAGGATGAGATCCAGGTTTCTGATGTCTGTAGCTCTGGTGGCCGCAGCCGCCGGACTTGCATATCTGGCGGGTTGTGGTTCGTCACCGGCCACAACAGGCACCACCGGCACTACGCGCACCACCGGCACGACCACGGTTGCCGATTCGACAAGCTCCACTGCGACAACCCCATCCGCCGGCATGGCGGCTGGTAACGGCAGCTCCACTACCGGCGGTGCAGCAATGGCGCAGCAGTCTGCTGGCGCTGCCGGTCAGCCCGCTGCCGGGGCCGGTGGCCAGGCCGGTCCGTCCACCACAGGACCTTACACGACGATGGCGGCGGCTGAGGCATACGTGAAAGCGCAGCCTGACGGCACCCCGCATCCCCTGTCACCGCAGAGCGACGATTCCACCATCTGGCGGCAGAGCACCGTCCTGCATGTGGTCCACGCGCGGATTCAGGGCGGCTCCGGCGATAGCGGCGATTATTATTACTTCTTCGTCAACGGCAACGCCGTTGGTCGACAATTCTTCACCGCTGGCAGCCCGGACCTGATGGGCGGAACCGACAGCACGTTTTATGTCCGCTTTTCGGTGTACAAACCAAATGATCCCGGTTGCTGCCCCACCGGCGGAGAGTCTGAGGTCGAGTTCATCTGGAACGGAAGCCAGCTGGTGACTCAGGGATCGCTCCAGGGGGCGACAGAATAATCGCCCTGGAAAACCGCTTGTGCATGACTCTATATTTATTCCCAAAGGTCAAGGAGGCGTAATCTACGGCGCCACTGGCGGCGACATCGCTACTGCACATTCGACCAGCGCCATGCAGGAACAGAGCACCAGCAACGGCATCACCACGTGGACGACAGATGTAAGCGCGCCGCAGGGATTCCCGCAGGGGAATGGCGCCGGCAATTACAGCCTGGTGGTCGACGCAACCGCCAGCGATGGCCAAAAGAGCAGTTTCCCCGCCGGAACCGTGGTGATTTACCCGGGCATCGGTTAGCAGCGAGGCCCGGAAGGGGGAAGCCGCATACCCTCCTTTTCCTACTTCCCGGAATCTCCCCGCGAGCGCTGCCGCCGGCTGCTCGCCCTCATCAGCCTGAGCCCCAGGGCGAGGCCAGCGAAGAAGGCCGCCGAGTAGACCGCCAGCGTGAGATTGTCACTGCTCCAGTGAAAGAGACGTGACATAACCGCAACGCCGGCGACCGCCAGGGCGGCCAGCAGCAGATAATCAAAGTATTTGTTGAACCATCGCATGAAAGCGTTTAAGGAAACGTAATAAAGGTGACATCGTCGAATTCCGGCTGGTTGCGGATCTCACCCAGCACCTCCGCCGGAATCGGCTTGTCGAGCGTCACGCTCATGACCGCCTTGCCACCCATCTTCTTGCGGCCCACGTTCATGTTGGCGATGTTGATGCCGTGGCTGCCGAGAATGGTGCCGACACGGCCGATCATGCCCGGAACGTCGTCGTAACGGAAGAAAGCCATGTACAGGCCCGGCTCGATGTCGATGTCATGGCGGTAGATGCGCACGAACCGCGGCCGGTGCTTGGGGCCGATAGTGGTGCCGCCCACCGTCAGCTCGCCGCGCTTGTCCTGGGACGTCACGGTGATCAGATTGGTGAAGTCCACTGCCTGTTTCTGCTTCGATTCGGTCACCTTAATGCCGCGCTCCTCGGCGATGCTCTCGGCGTTGACGTAGTTAACCGTGTCCTCGACCCGACCCTCGAAAGCGCCCTTGAAAAAAGCCACCGTCAGCAACTTGGTATTGTACTCCGCCAGCGCCCCCTGGTAGTTGATGTCGAATTTCTCCAGCGGCCCGTCGGCGATCTCGACGATCAGCCGGCCCAGCTTCTCCACCAGCGGCAGGAACGGCCGCACCACGTTCATCTCCTCCGGACTGACCGGCGCGATGTTGACCGCGTTGCTGACAAAGCGGTCGTTCAGCGCCGCCGCCACCTGCTCGGCGATGATCGTACCAGCGCGGTCCTGAGCCTCTATGGTGGAGGCGCCCAGATGCGGCGTGGCGATCAGGTTATCGAACTCCAGCAGCGGGTTGCCAGCCGGCGGTTCGGTTTCAAACACGTCCAGCGCGGCGCCGGCGCACTTGCCGGACTTGAGTGCTTCCAGCAGCGCCGCCTCCTTGACAATGCCGCCGCGGGCGCAGTTGACGATGCGGACGCCATCCTTCATCTTCGCGAAAGCGGCCTCGTCGACGAATCCCGCCGTCTCGGGGCTCTTGGGCAGATGCACGGTGATGAAATCCGCGCGCTTGTATAAATCATCGATGCTCTCAACACCTTCGACGCCGAGCTCTTCGAAGCGCGCGGCACTGACGTAAGGATCGAACGCGACCACTTTCATCTTCAGGCCCTTGGCCCGCTGCGCCACCAGCACCCCGATGCGGCCGAAGCCGATGACGCCCAGCACCTTGTCGGCCAGCTCGACGCCGCCGAAACTGGAGCGCTCCCACTTGCCCGCCTTGAGCGAAGCGTTGGCCTGGGCGATGTTGCGACTCTGCGCCAGCAGCAGGCCGATGGTGTGCTCCGCCGCCGCGACGATGTTGCTCTGGGGCGCGTTGGCGACGATGACGCCTTTCTTCGTCGCCGCCTTGATGTCGACGTTGTCGACGCCGATGCCGGCCCGGCCGATTACTTTCAGCTGACCGGCGGCTTCGATGATGTCGGCGGTGATCCTGGTGCCGCTGCGGATGATGATGGCGTTGTACTGGCCGATCTCGTCCGCCAGCTGCTCCTGGGTGATGTCCAGCCGCACGTCGACATCGAACTCTGCCTTAAGCAGCTCGATGCCGCTGTCGGCGATCTTCTCCTTGACCAGAACGCGTGGCTTGCTGCCGGCGGCGCTCATACTGTCTCCTCTCCGAAGATGAGTTCCGCTGCCTTGATGCCGGCGCCCAGCTCAACCGGATAGCCCAGCTCTTTCAGCGCCAGCTCCAGCGCCGTGATGGCGACGATGATGTCGGTATAGTTGTAATAGCCGCAGTGGCCGATGCGGATGATCTTGCCTTTCACCGGGCCCTGGCCGCCGGCGAACTGCACGCCGAAGCGGTCGCGGGTGAGGCTGCGCAGCTTGCCATCCTCAATACCTTCAGGCAGGCATATCGCGGTCACCGAGCTGGAGCTATCGTTGTCCGGCGAGAACAGCTCCAGACCGAGCCCCTTGATGGCGGCGCGGCAGGCGCGGCCCATGACGATGTGACGGCGAAAGAGATTTTCGAGGCCTTCCTCGCGCACGAGGCCCAGCGCCGCGTCCAGACCCACCATGAGCGACACCGCCGGCGTGAACGCCGTGGTCGGCTGCGCCTGCTGCAGCCCTTTGCGCGCCTTCAGCCAGTCAAAATAAAAGCGCGGCAGGCGGGACTTCTCCGCCAGCGCCCATGCCTTGTCGCTGACGCTGACGAAAGCCAGCCCCGGCGGGATCATCAAAGCCTTCTGCGAGCCGGCGACGACCACGTCCACCTGCCAGGCGTCGGTCCTGATCTCGGCCGATCCCATGCCGCTGATCGAGTCGGTGACCAGCACCGCGTCGTGATCCTCCACGGCGACGCCGATCGCCTGCATGTCATTGACCACGCCGGTCGAGGTCTCGCTATGGGTGACAAACACCGCCTTTATGTGGGGGTCAGCCTCCAGAGAGCGGGCGATGTCGTCCGGATCCACTGCTTGGCCATATTCATATTCGTGATATTCTGTGTCCAGCCCGTAGGCGGCGGCCAGATCGCGCCAGCGCTCGCCGAACTTGCCGCAGGCGGCGACCAGCACGCGGTCGCCCGGCGAGCAGAGGTTGATGACGGCCGACTCCATGGCGCCGGTGCCGGATGAAGCGAAAGACAGCACGTCATTTTCCGTCTGGTAAACGTATTTGAGGTTCTCGTTGACGCGCGCGAACAGCTCTGAGTACTCGCCGGTGCGATGATGGA
>JAJYLK010000072.1 GCA_021787775.1 Actinomycetes bacterium
GCCGTATTCCTTCTCACCATGGTGGGACAGGACAAGATGCAGCAGCTGCAGCTCCAGTTCGTCCGGGAATGAGTCCAGCCGGGCGATGGCGTCGGCGATGATCTTTTCGCCGATGACGATGTGTCCCAGCAGGCGGCCACGGTCGGAATAGTCGATCGCCGTCACATATCTGAACTCCACCGTCTTGCCGATGTCATGCAGTATCGCCGCTGTCAGCAGCAGGTCTACGTCCACGTCCTGATACTGGCGGGCGATGGCGCCGGCCACGCGGCATACCGAGATCGAATGTTCCAGCAGCCCGTGGATATAATTGTGGTGCATGCCCTTGGCGGCCGGCGCCTGGCAGAAAGCGGCCAGCGTCTCCGCGGTAAAGATCTCGTCCAGCAGCGCCTGCAGGTGGAGATTGGAAATGTCGCCGCGGATCTCCCTGAATTCGGTCCGCATGACGTCCACATCGCGCGGGCTTACCGGCTGCAGCGCCGCGGGGTCCGCCTCATCTTCAGGGACGGGGACGATGCTGTCGAGTTCGATCTCCAGCTGGTTGCGGTAGCTGCTTTTCTTGACAGTGCCGCTCACCCTGACGACCTGGCCCTGATCGAACGACTGCGCCACGGATTCATCGACACGCCACATCACCGCCCCGAGCTTGCCACGGGCGTTCATCAGCTGCAGCACCAGGAAGGTGTTGCCGTTCTTGTCCTCGCGGACGGTTTTGTTCGCGCAGATGAAAACATCCTCCACGCGCTGGTTTTCTTCGAAGGGTTGCATGCGTCCTTTCCGCCGGTATCAGCGGTTTGACTATCTTGCCGGCCGCCCGCCGGGGAAAAAAACCGGTTTGGGGTGGCACAAGCCTGTTTATTCTATATCATAGGCAGGGCGGCAGACAGAAACGCCGGCATTTTCTGCCGCGGCTTTCCGGTTTACGGCAACTGACTGTGCCGGGTTCGGCGAGGAGCCATGATGACCGCGACTTTCACCATGCTGGGCACCGGCGGCTGGATCCCCACCGCCCGCCGCGCGACGACCTGCTGCCTGCTGAGCATGCCCGGGGCGCTGTTTATCTTCGATGCCGGCACCGGCCTGGCGCGGCTGCTGGAAGATGAATTCCGCCGCGAGCTGGAACCACCCGCCCGCGAGGTCCACCTTTTTCTGAGTCATTATCATCTGGACCATGTCTGCGGTCTCGTCTACCTGGCGGCGATGTTTCGGGGCCGGGGGCTCCACCTGCATCCACCGGGGGCGGACATCACCGGTCTCGATCCGCTGGAAACGATCGATGCGCTCGTGCGCAAGCCGTTCAACCCCGGCACGCTGGCGGAAATGCCCGTTGATATTTTGGTAGAACCATTAGGAGCCGGCAGCCACCTGATCGCCGGTCTGCAGGTGAAAGCACGCCCGCAACTGCATCCGGATGTCTCCGCGGCCTGGCGCGTAGCCGATCTCATGGTCTTTGCCACCGACACCGCCGCCGATCCGGCGACGGCCGCCTTTGCCAGAGGCGCGCGCCTGCTGGTGCACGAGGCCTGGATCGACGGCGCCGAGGAGGACGATCCCGCCACGGCTCATATCGCCCGCGAAGCTTATGTGGCGCATACCTCCGCGCGCCAGGCAGCCGCGCTGGCGGTTGAGGCCGGCGTCGAACGGCTGGTGCTCAGCCATCTGAACCCCGTGCGCTCGCCGGCGTATCACAGCCGGATGCTGGACACGGCGCGCGCGATATTCCCGGCGACATCGATCCTGGAAGACCGCGAGCGGATCACTGTCTAGGCTCAGCGTCGTAGGTCATCACGAAGACCAGCAGATATCCCCAGCTCCCCAGCAGGGGGGTGATGGACCCGATGTCGCCGATCGGGAGCCGCCTTGCCGTTGGACGCTGATATATCATATATAGGCTCCTCCCTGTTGCAAGGGGATTTTGTAGAAGGCAAGCGAGGGCTGATTGCGTACACATATATCCGGCCTGTAATTGAAGAGGATACTTTTCTCTCTTCTGGCCCTGATGGAATCTGCGCGTCTCCTCCTAAACAGCATGGCGGCCACGTACGGCCTCTGATTTAGTCAGGGTTTGAAGATGCCGGTCCGACCTGTCTTGCCATCAACTTGATCCTCGAAGCAATCGCTGGAGAGTCTCCTTTTTTCCTCTAAGCACGAGCTTTTTGGGTCTGCTGGCGCCGTTTGTCCTCGTGGTTTTAGCGTCTCGTATTGAATGTACCGTTTTGCACATCCGCCAGCTGCTGCTTCAAGAAGCTTCCGGATGGCAAGCCATTTAATTGCTCGCGGCATGGACTCCCCGGGGTTTGCTGCCTTCGAACATTGAAAAAGGCGACCCCTGGATGGGGCCGCCCTGTCTTGCTTGCCGTTTTCCTTGAGGAGGGTTGTCTCCTAAGGAGCCGACGGAACTACGACGCTGCACTGCCAGTTGGCGCACTCGAACGTGATTTCCTTCAGGTTTTCGTGCTTCAACAGCTGTGGTTTTACGTAAGGTTGCCGCTTACGTTGCTTGTTTTTCATCTCAGAGCCTCCATTCTCTTGATCATCGCCACTCATCTAGACTCAACCTGCCTTCCTAGGGATAGGTATATGAATTGCCGCAGCTGTCAGTAGCGCTGCCGGTCATGGCGCTATTCCACCTGCTGACCCCAGCGGGAATACTGTATTTGAAGGTCGTGGCGGCTGAATCGTTAGCTGACATGATATTGGCGACAGTCACGGGTAAGGCCGTAGAGAGCGTCACGCCGTTGGTGTTAGTGCTTCCGGTTATCTTGACGTCATAGGCGATAGTGCTGCCATTGGCGATTCCCCAACTTACCGACAGGATTCCGGCCTGGTAGTCAGCAAGAGAAGCCCAGGAAGGCGATGCATTCAGCAGGGCCAGCGTCGGCTTGCTGCTGCCGCAGGAGGCGCTGTAGGTGGCGCCGCCAGGGGCCGTTCCGGTGACGATTGGGAAGCTGTGTTCATCTGTGGTGCTGAACATCGTCCCGTAGTTGTAGTTCCAGCTGGCCAAGCCATATCTCAGACTCATGGTGGGAGTACCGGTGTTCCTGATTCCCAACGCGTTAAGGCCGATGGCTGTGGCATTTGCTTCCTGCTGGCCGTTGCTGTATACGATGATCGGTTTACTGCGGTCGATGGACAGCAGGTTTGTGTAGTCGCCGCTGCCATCCTTGGCAAACAGCTGCTGGTACGGGATATTTACTGCGCCGGTGATATGTCCGGCGGCGTAATCAGCAGCGCTACGGACATCGACGACCGTGTAGTTGGCTATATTGCTGTCGTTGATCTGGCCGGTGTTCGTGCCCGGGAAGATGAAGGGCGGCACAGTAGCGTAGAGGGACAGATCGTCCGCCACCCTGGTAATCTCGGCAGACTCCAGGGAGTTCGTGTTATCAACCACCGGATATGCAGAAGCGGCCGGCAGAGCGTGGGCCGTGGTCTCAATCCCGTACGTGTGCGTATATATGTCCTTAGTACCGGGAGTAACCTCAGCCAGCACGTTCGGCTCAGCGTTAGAGTTCCATTCCAGGTTGCCCCACTTCAGTGTGACGATTTTGGGAGCAGGGCTGCCAAAGTATCCCGCCTGGGCCACAGATCCCAGCGCCATTTCGGCCAGCTTGTCGGTGTGACCACTATAACAGGCCAGCACGATCATCTTGTTGGCGTGCTTGGCAAGTTCGCTGCGGATGAACTCCAGGCTGTCCGGTTTGTCGATATCCTTGTAAGTGTAGGCAGGGTTGACTGCCCCGAGATTGATCGCCCCCGGGATGTGCCCATGGCTCATGCCAGTGACCGGATTAGCCTGATAGTCGGTCCAGCTCCGTACGTCTATCACGAGCGGGTCATTGCTCGGATTGTCCCCGGCGTCGCCGATGATGCCATCATTGTTGTCATCGAGCATCGCCATCAAGTCCGGACTGGAAATGTATATATACGGATTGGAATTTAAAAACGCGTTGCTGGCATCGGCAATCGTCCCAAACTCCTCGTCGCCTGGAGGTGGCGCGGCGGAGCTGATGGCCGCAAAAAAGACCAGCGTCACGATGCCGCAGCACGCCAAAAGGGCCAGCCATTTGGCTGGCCGGTATATCTTGTTCTTCATTTCCCCATCCCCTTCCTAGAATTGGTCCCCATCCTGCCATTTACGCCATATCAAACAGAATCCCTAATAAGCCTCCTTTGTAGAACAGAGTGGCCAAACATTCATCCCCAACAACCAACATGACATGAGTATTATCGAAAGCACGTTAGTATTTTGGGTAGCGAATTATAGAATGAGTGGCATTGGCTGTCAAGAGTTCGAATTGCCTGCCACCGGATCGCCGGCATCGAGGCAAGCGCGCGCCAGCAGCTGCCGCGGTCAGCAGCGCCAGCGAAACAGGTGTGCCTGGCCGCCAACCGGCCAGGCTGAACCCCGTTTTATCCGACGGTTGGATTTTCGTTTCGGGCTTCTTCACCGGTTGGCGTCGTTTTTACCGCCCCTGCGGCGGCGCATCAAGAGATAAATCATGATGGCGACCACCACCAGTGCGAAAGCAATGCCGCCTCCCCAGCCCAGCCACCGGTTGATCAGCTCCCAGCTCTGGCCGAAGAAATATCCCAGTAGCAGAATGATGGTCACAGAGCCAATGCCGCCGACGACGTTGTAGAAAAGGAAAGTACGGTATGGCATCCGGCTGATGCCGGCGGCCACCGGCGCGAAGGATCTGAGTATACCGACGAAGCGGCCAAACAGGATGGTCTTGCCGCCGTGGCGCTGAAAATATTGCTCGGCGGCCTTCAGATAGGATTCCCGGAAAAAAAAATAGCGTCCGAAGCGGCGCAGGAACTTGATGCCGCCGTAGCGGCCGATGGCATAGCCGGTACTGTCGCCCAGAATGGCGCCGACCGAGGCCACCGCGATCAGCGCCGGCAGGTCGAGGTAACCCTGTGATGCCAGTAGCCCGGCGAGAAGCAGCGTCACTTCACCGGGCACGACTAGGCCGACGAAAGCCGAGGTCTCCAGGTAGGTCATCACGAAGACCAGCAGATATCCCCAGCTCCCCAGCAGGGGGGTGATGGACTCGATGTCGCCGATCGGGAGCCGCCTTGCCGTTGGACGCTGATATATCAGCATGATATCAAATGGCACCCCGGCAGTCGTCAATGGGGATAAAAAAACGGACCTCAGGCCCGCGGCTGCCAGGTGGATGCCGGGATGGATTATTTGGGCTTGGCTACCTCTTTGTATGCCTCGTGCAGCTCCTGCTCCTTCTCCATCTGCTCGGACATCACCTCGCGCAGCAGGTCGAAGGCGCGCAGGACTTTCTTGTTGGCGATGCGGTAGAAGATATTGACGCCGTGCCGGCGCGAGTACACCAGCGAGCGCTGGCGCAGGATGGCCAGATGCTGTGACACCGTCGCCTGGGCCAGGTCGAGCGCGGCCGCCAGCTCGCTGACGGTTTTCTCTCCTTCACGCAGTTCGTTGAGGATGAGCAGGCGCTTGGGGTCGGCCAGGGCCTTGCAGATCTGTGCGTGCATGCGGTAAATGCCATCTCTAACTTCAGGATCCAACTTTTTCCTCTTACTGTTGGCGGCGAAACAGCCGCTTTAAATATGATCAATTTACTCTACATATTATTACAGGAAGATGATAGTTCAATTCATTAACACGGTAGCTCGTTTCTGATGCAAACTAATAATCCCGGGGAAACCCCCGGCTCTGCCGGGGGGACTCCCAGCGTTTGACGAATTACGAGAATATAGGAAAGCCCCCCATCACGAACCGCTCAAAGTTTACGGTAAAGGAGGCTTTTCATGAACGATTTGTCAAACCTAAGCCACCCGGCGTGGGATTGCAAGTACCACGTGATCTCCGGATTCCGAAATACCGCAGTCAGTAAGCAGCTCTGGGGCTGGGAGTTTTGGAGTTAAGGATACTTTGTGTGTTCAGTAGGCAGACACGGCAATAAATCAACGCTTAAGGATTACGTAAAGAATCAAAGCAGGGATAAAACTTGCAGGACTTACAGGACTTTGCACCAGCAGCAGATGGGGCTTTATTGATAACCCGTTAGCTGGCCGCGGGGTAGTTCATTTGCCATCCTGACCACCCCGGATGTCGACGCGCTGCTGGCGGACAACGCCAATCATGGCAACGCCGTGGCTCTGAACGTGCGCATCATCGACGTGCGCTCGCAGTTCGAGTGCCTGGCCGATGTCTGCCCGATGCAGGTCGCTCTGGGCCTGCTGACGTATATCGTCACCAATGTGGGGCATCCCATATGGAACTGGCCGGATGGCACAATCAAGAAGAATGACAAGATGATCTTCCTCTGCCAGACCGGTTATCGTGCCTCACGGCGGCGGCGGAAGCCACCACTCTCGGCTTCACCGGCACCAACGTGCTTTTTTGGCGGCATGC
>JAJYLK010000073.1 GCA_021787775.1 Actinomycetes bacterium
GGAACTTCGTATCATGATCCTTTATCCGGCTATCGACATCCAGGGCGGCGAATGCGTGCGTCTGAGGCGCGGCGATTTCAGCGACGTGACTGTTTTCAGCACCGATCCCGTCGCCCGGGCGCATGAATGGCAGCGGGAGGGAGCGCAGGCGCTGCACGTGGTCGATCTGGACGGCGCCCGCGAGGGCCGGCTGGTCAACCTGGCCCAGGTTGAGGAGATCGCTGAAACCTTGTCCATCCCGGTGGAGTACGGCGGCGGCATCCGCAACATCGCAGATCTGAAGATGCTGGTGCAGGGCTCGATCAGCCGGGTCGTCATCGGCACCGCCGCTGTCATCGATGAGGCATTTCTACGTGAAGCGGTGCGGTTGCTGGGCGAGCGTCTGGTGGTCAGCGTTGATGCCGACCGGGGGCTGGTGACGACGCATGGCTGGCAGGAGCGCAGCGCCGTCAGCGCCGTCAAGTTCGCCGGCTTCCTCAAGAGCGAGGGGGTCGCGCACATGCTGTACACGGACATCGAGCGCGACGGCATGATGATGGGCATGAACCTCGAATCCACCCGCGAGCTGGCCGAGGCGGTGGATATCGACATCATCGCCTCCGGCGGCATTTCCAGCCTCGAGGACCTCAGGCGGCTGAAGGCGCTGGGATTGTCGAATATCTCCAGCGTCATCGTCGGGCGGGCGCTTTACGAGGGCCGCTTCACGGTGACGCAGGCGCGGGAGATACTGGACTGATCCGCTGCCGGTCGCGACCAGCCAGGAAAGAATAATCGACAGGATCGGGAAGATTTCATGCTGAGCAAACGCATCATCCCCTGCCTCGACGTGCGCAACGGCCGCGTAGTCAAGGGCATCCGCTTCGTGGACATCCGCGACGCCGGCGACCCCGTGGAGCTGGCGGCCGCCTATGACCGTGAAGGCGCCGACGAGCTGGTTTTCCTCGATATCACCGCTTCCCATGAACGCCGTGAAACGGTGGTCGACCTGGCGCGCCGCTGCGCGGAGCAGCTGTTCATCCCCTTCACCATCGGCGGCGGCATGCGCGACGAGTCGGATATCCGCAAGGTGCTGAAGGCGGGTGCGGACAAGATCGCGATCAATTCCGCGGCGCTGGAGAACCCGGACGTCATCAACCGCTGCTCGAAGCGGTTCGGGGCGCAATGCATCGTGGTAGCCATCGACGCCAAGCTGGTGGAGCTGGAGCCGCAAAAGAAATGGGAAGCGTTTGTCCATGGCGGCCGCACGCCCACCGGGCGCGACGCCGTCGAGTGGGCCCGTGAGGCGGTGGAGCGCGGCGCCGGCGAGATCCTGCTGACGAGCATGGACGCCGACGGCACCAGAAACGGCTACGATATCGACCTGACGCGGGCCGTTACCGAAGCGGTCAACGTGCCGGTGATAGCGTCGGGCGGCGCCGGCAACCTCGATCATCTGGTGGAGGTGGTCAGGGAGGCGGACGCCGATGCGGTACTGGCGGCCTCCATCTTCCATTACGGCACTTATTCGATCCGGGAGGCCAAGGAACACATGGCTGCGGCCGGCATCTGCATGCGCCTGCTGTCCGGGCCGGAAGCGCTGGCCTGAAGCATGTGGGGGCAGTTCCGGGGCAGCATCAGCTAAAAACGCAGCCAAAAAACCGGCAGCAGTCTAAACGGCGGCTAAAAAAGTGACGACAGGCCGGCGACCGTGATCAGCGTCGCCAGCAGGGCGGCGCCATAGGTCGAAAGCGGCACCCGCCTGCCGGAGGCGGCGACTACCCGGGCCGCCTGCTCTGCTTTTATGGCCGGCTTCCTGATTTTTTCCATCATTGAATTTCCCCTTTCCTTCGAGATATCCAACCCGGCGCTTGCCGCGATTGCCGGGCCTCATTCCTTCCCGCTTCGATAGCTTTTAAAACGACTTGCTGCTAGACTTTAGAACAAGTTTCGTTCCTGCAATTATTTCCGTCTTCTTTTATGGCGCGGGGCGCTTTGGAGGACTTTCTTACCAACTGGAGGAAGAAGAAATGGCAAAAAAAGACTACCTGTTCACTTCTGAGTCGGTGACGGAGGGGCATCCGGACAAGATCGCGGATCAGATCTCCGACGCCGTTCTGGACGCGGTCCTGAAGGAGGATCCCTTCGGGCGCGTCGCCTGTGAGACGCTGGTGACGACCGGCATGGTCGTGGTCGGCGGCGAGATTACCACCGAAACCTATGTCGACATCCCCAAGCTCGTGCGCGAGACGGTGCTTGACATCGGTTATACCCGTGCAAAATATGGTTTTGACGGCGACACCTGCGGCGTAATCGTCGCGCTCGACGAGCAGTCCCCCGATATCGCCCAGGGTGTCAACCAGGCTTTCGAAGTCCGCACCGACGCCGATGATGAGGACCCGCTCGATCTGCAGGGCGCCGGCGACCAGGGGATGATGTTCGGCTATGCCTGCAACGAGACGCCTGAGCTGATGCCGATGCCCATCCTGCTGGCCCATCAGCTGAGCAAGCGGCTGTCGGAGGTGCGCAAGAGCGGCGTGCTGCCCTACCTGCGGCCGGACGGCAAGACGCAGGTGACGATCCGTTACGAGAACGACAAACCAGCCGAGATCCTCACGGTGGTCATTTCCACGCAGCACAAGCCGAATATCGACATCGATTCGATGATCAAGCCCGACCTGATCGAGCATGTTGTCAATCCGATCCTGCCCGAGAATCTGTACGACCCCGACAAGATCGAGATCCTGGTAAATCCCACCGGAAAGTTCGTCGTCGGCGGTCCCATGGGCGACTGCGGCCTCACCGGACGCAAGATCATCGTCGACACTTACGGCGGCGCGGCGCGGCACGGCGGCGGCGCATTCTCCGGCAAGGATCCGACGAAGGTCGACCGCTCCGCCGCCTATGCCTGCCGGTACGTGGCCAAGAACGTCGTGGCCGCGGGGCTGGCGGAAAAGTGCGAAGTGCAGGTGGCTTACGCCATCGGCGTCGCGCATCCGGTCTCGGTGATGGTGGAATGTTTCGGCACCGAACAGATCGAGCTGGCACGGATCAACGAACTGATCAAAAAGCATTTCGACCTGCGGCCCGCCGCCATCCTGCGCGACCTGGATCTGCGCCGGCCGATCTATCAGAAGACGGCGGCTTACGGGCATTTCGGCCGCCACGATCACGATTTTACCTGGGAACGCACCGACAAGGCCGACGCGCTGCGCGCCGATGCCGGCCTGCCGGAGTCGAAGCCAGAGACTGCTGACGATCAGGCGCTGCGCGTGGTGGAATAAGCAAGCGCTGCATGATTACGGTTATCGGGGCCGCTCGCAAGGGCGGCTCTTTTATTTGGGCGGAGCTATTTTCCAGGAGCGGTATAATATCTGTATGTCCTCCTCTCCTGATGCCGTTGATTGCCTGAATGGAACCGGCTTGGCGCCGGGGCTGGCGCCTAATGCCGGCGCGATCGCGGCTGGCGCCGTTTTTGCCCTCCCCGTCGCGCGCGTGTTTATCCAGCTCAAGACCCGCTCCCTGGCCCGCGCTTTCGACTACCGCGTTCCCGAGCGACTGCGGCAGCGCCTGGGCCTGGGTTCGGTCGTGCTGGCGCCCTTCGGACGCCGGAAAGTGCTGGGCGTGGTGTCGGCTTTGGAGGAAACGTCAAAGCTGCCGGATTCGCGGCTTTTGGACCTGGAAGAGGTCCTGGAGTTCCCCCCGGTGCCGGAGCCGCTGATCAGGCTCAGCCTCTGGCTTGCCGCTTATTATTATTGCCCGGCCGCATCGGCGCTGGCGCTGGCGTTGCCTCCGGGAGGGCTGCCGCCGCTCGTCAGGGAGACGGCGGCGGATGGCCCGGAACCGGTTTACCGTATAAAGCGCCCGCCGGTCAGGCCAAAGCGTTTGCAGTTCGTCCGCCTTGGTCAGGCGGAAGCCGCCGGCGGCGCGGCGGCCGGCGGCGTAAAGCCGCGCGGCGAAGCCCAGGCGCGGGTGCTGGGCGCCCTGTCCACCGCCGGAGAGCTGCCGCGCGCAGAGCTCAGGCGCCGGGCAGGCGTCAGCGATTCGCCTATCAAATCGCTGGCGGAAAGCGGCCTGGTGGAGGTGTTCACCCGCGAGGTGCGCCGCAGCTCCCTGCGCTACTACGCCGGCGCCGAAGCAGGCGCGGCAACGCCGGCGGGCCGGGAGCCGGTATTGAATCCGGCGCAGGCAGAGGCGCTGGCTGCTGTGACCGCGCGCCTGGACGACGCGCATCCTGCCGGGCGCAGCCGTCCCATCCTGCTGGAAGGGGTTCCGGGCGCGGGGAAGACCGAGGTATATATCCGCGCCATCGAGGAGGCGGTGCGGCGCGGCGGCCGGGCGATCGTTCTCATCCCCGAAATCTCGCTCACGCACCAGGCGGTCAAACGCTTCCGGCGCCGGTTTGGCGAGCGGATCGCCGTTTATCACAGCGCTCTTAGCCCCGGTGAGCGCTACGACGAGTACATGCGCATCCGCAACGGAAGCGCCGACGTGGTCATCGGTCCGCGCTCGGCCCTGTTTGCGCCGCTGCCCGATCTGAAGATTATCGTTATCGACGAAGAGAATGACAGCTCATTCAAGCAGGAGAGCGACCCGCGTTATGACGCCCGCCGCGTCGGCCTGGAGCGGGCGCGGCTGGAAGGGGCGGCGCTGGTCTATGGCAGCGCCACGCCCAGCCTGGAAAGCCGTCACCTGGTGCGGGACCGCTTCTGCCTGCCGGAGCGGGCCACGGGCGCTTCGATGCCGGCCGTCTCCATCATTGACATGTGTCAGGAAAGCAGCATGATTTTCAGCCAGGCGCTGCTGGAGGCGATAGACGCCGCCCTGGCGGCGGATGAAAAAGCGATCCTGCTGCTGAACCGGCGTGGATATGCCAGCTATCTGCAATGCGGTCAATGTGGCCATGTCTGGCAGTGCGGCAACTGCGAAGTCTCGCTCACGATCCACGCGGGTTCGCGGCGCCTGCTCTGTCATCACTGCGGCCACGAGGAGCCGTTGCCGGGCGTCTGCCCCGAATGCGGCGCCGCCGAGCTGCGCCGCTGGGGCATCGGCACGCAGCGGGTGGAGGAAGAGCTGAGGCGCCGCTTCCCGGAAGCCCCGGTTTTCCGTCTGGATGCCGACACGGCCCAGGGTTATGGCGAGGGGCCGCGCATCCTTGAGGAGTTCGGCCGGCCCGGCAGGGCGATCCTGCTGGGTACACAGATGGTGGCCAAGGGGCATCACTTCCCGGAGGTCACGCTGGCGGCGGTGCTCAACGCCGATCTGACCCTGCAGTTTCCCGAGTTTCGCGCCGAGGAGCAGACTTTCGCGCTGCTGGTGCAGCTGGCGGGACGCAGTGGCCGCGCCGGCAAGCCCGGGCGGGTGTTGATACAGACGTGGAATGCGGATATTGAATGTATTAAAATGGCGGCGAATCTGGAGTTGGATGAGTTCTACGGCCGCGAGCTCGATCGCCGCCGCCGGCTGGGTTATCCGCCGTTCGCCAGCCTGATCAATATCGTCTGCCTCTCGCATGAGGAAGGCAAGCCGGGCCAGGCGGTGGAGTTCCTGAAAGGCAAGCTCCAGGCCGTGGCGAACGGGGAGCAGATCCTCGGCCCGGCAGGACTTTTCCGGCTGCAGGGTTGGTACCGCAGCCACATAGTGATAAAGACGGATGATCTGGCGCGTACGCTGGCGGCGTTCGGTCCGGTGATTGAACACTACCGGGGGCCGTATGACACGCGCGCGGTCAGGATAACTGTAGACGTGGATCCGCAGCGGCTGTCATGAAGTAGGCGTAAGTCAACCGCGGCGCAGGACAGCAGGGCGAAGTTAAAGGGGATGTAAGCGATGGGAATCGATGAAAAGACAAAAGCTGCCGCCTGGCAGCAGATCCGCCAGTATGGCGATCCCGTGCTCAGGGAGGAATCCCGGACAGTCGAGCCCGGCGAAGAAGCGCGCCTGCTTTCGGAGCGCATGATCAAGATCATGTACGGCGCCGACGGCGTCGGGCTGGCGGCGCCGCAGATCGGCATCCTGCAGCGGCTGATCGTGTTCCGCTTCGGCGGCGAGGAGCCGCAGGTGCTGCTCAATCCGGAGATCACCTGGCAGTCGGAAGACACCGCCACCGAGGCCGAAGGCTGCCTGAGTCTCGCCAGCCTGTGCGTCGACGTGGAGCGGGCGCTCGGCATCAGGGTGCGGGGACAGGATCTGGATGGCGGCCCGGTCGAGTTCGAGCTCGACGGGCTTCAGGCCCGCATCCTCCAGCATGAGATCGATCACCTGAGCGGCGTGATGATCCATAACCGCACCTCCCGCGAGCAGCGCAAGGATCTGATGGGCCGGCTGCGGCAGGTAAAACTCCCCGGCGAGCGGTAGCGCTGCGTGAAAATAGCCTTCGCTGGCACACCCCGGT
>JAJYLK010000074.1 GCA_021787775.1 Actinomycetes bacterium
GTATCTCCGGCGGCAGGCCCTCATCCCGCGCCAGCCTCACGCCATCGCGCACGTGCGCGGTGATGGCCAGCTTGGACAGGCCCGGCGTCAACCGGTCGTGCGGATTCTTGATATGAAACTGGTTCTCGATGAAATAGTCAGGCCGGTTCAGTTTGCCGATGTCGTGATAATAGGCCCCCACCCGCGCCAGCAGCGGATTGGCGCCGATCGCCTCCGCCGCCGTCTCGGCGATGTTGCCCATGATGATGCTGTGGTTGTAAGTCCCTGGGGCCTTCATCATCAATTCCTTCAGCAGCGGCCGGGTCGGATCGGCCAGCTCCAGCAGTTTCAGCGGCGTCGGCAGGTTGAACACCATCTCGTAGATGGTGATCAGGCCGAGGGTGGCGATCATCGAAAGGAAGCCGTTGCCCACTCCCCAGGCCAGCGCCGCGCCGGCCCGCGACCAGGAGGTCTGACCGATCTGGCTGGCGCCGATCGCCGTGGCCGTCACGACCAGCGAGGCGTAGACGCCGGCCTTGAGCAGATCACGCCGCTGCGTAACATTGGTTACCAGAAATACGCCGGCAATGCCGCCCAGCAGAGCCGTGACGACAAACTGCGGAGCGGAGCCGCCCACCACGGCCAGGTCGATGCTGGTAAGCACCACCAGAAAAGCGGACAGGCGCGTCTGCAGCATCAGCGTCCCCAGCATCCCCAGCGCCGCCAGCGGTACGATCAGTGGTGACAGCGGCGCCTCCACCGAGACCCGCGCTATCGCCGTGAACAGTATAAGCAGCGAAGCGACGATGAACATCAGCGAGCGCGAGCCGCCCACGCGCTGCTCGAAACGGTTGATGTAAAGCCCCAGGATCAGTACCTCAATCAGCGCCAGCAGGCCGATGCCGGCGAGGGTGCCGAACCGGCCTCCCTGCTGGGCCAGCCCCAGCGCCTGCAACTCGCCGGCGATATCCTGCGTCACCACCTGCCCCGGCGTGACAATCGTCTCCCCGTTCTGCACCGTGACCACGGCGGGCTGGACCGCCGCCGCGGCCCTGTCCTTGGCCGCCTGGGTCTTGTCCGGGCTGAGAACGTTGTTGGGTTTCAAATAGGCGTCGCCGACCTCCGCCGCCGCGTCAAGTTCCGGGGCGGAGAGCGTCTGCGTTCCCAGCACGGATTTGAGCCGGTCCTTGTCGGTGGCCAGCGAATCCTGGGTGACGTTGCCTTCCAGGATCAGTTCCTCGCTGCTCAGCACCGCGCTTTTTACCGCGGCCAGCCGGTCAGGCGGCAGCGACGCCAGCACCGTCAGCGAAGCCTGGCTGATCTGCGGCAGCCCGGGGAGGGCCTGGATCCCCTTGACCGACTGGGCCGGGTCGTATGAGATCCCGGCCGCCTGGGCCGAAGCGCGTTCGCTGGTGACGATGCGCGAGACGTTATCGAAAAAATCACCTACGTCATGCGTGACGCCGGGCAGCACCGTGGCGTCGAAGGTATAAACGTTGGGGACCGCAGCCGCCGCCTGCTGGCGCAGCCGGTCGGTCTCGGCCTTGTTCTCGAAGGTAAGTGTCCGCGGCGCGCTGATGTAATCCTGCGCCACATCGCCCGCTTTCAGGTCGTACCGGCCCGGCAGATAGGCGCTGCCAATCAGCACCCACAACAGGACGAAGGTGATGCCGGCCAGGACGATACCGTATACCTTCAGGTCGATGGCGTTGAAGACGCGGCGCACCGCAAGGATGGCGCGCCCGAGGCGAGTTGGAGGGTTCATGGATTATCCGCCGTTCCGCTAGCGCTGCATTCCCGAATAGTTCTTGTAAGCCGCCACGATCTTCTGCACCAGTTTATGACGCACGACATCCTTGCTTTCGAAGTTGATGAAAGCGATATCGGCGACTTCCCCCAGGATGTCAACCACCGTGGCCAGACCGGAAAAACGGATGTCCGGCAGGTCAACCTGGGTGATATCGCCGGTGACGACCATTCTGGAGCCGAACCCGAGACGGGTGAGGAACATCTTCATCTGCTCGGGGCTGGTATTCTGCGCCTCGTCCAGGATGATGAAGGAATCATTGAGCGTGCGCCCGCGCATGAACGCCAGCGGCGCCACCTCGATGGCGCCCTTCTCCATCAGCGAAGTAAGCCGGTCCGGTTCGATCATGTCATAGAGCGCATCGAACAGCGGTCGCAGATATGGATCGACTTTCTCCAGCATCGTTCCGGGCAGAAAGCCGATCTTCTCGCCCGCCTCCACCGCCGGCCGCGTCAGGATGATACGGTTTACCTTCTTGCTCAGCAGCTCGCTTACCGCCATCGCCAGCGCCAGATAGGTCTTGCCGGTACCCGCCGGGCCGATGCCGAAGGTGATGCTGTGGCCCCGGATCGAGTCGATATACTTTTTCTGGTTGATCGTCTTGGGTACGATGCGCCGGCCGCGGTGCTCCCAGACAACCTCGCTGTAGATCTCCGACGGCCGCCCCGCGCCGCCGTTATCGGCCAGCATCGAGCCGACCGAAGCCACGGTCTCGCCGTTGATCTCGTGCCCGGCCTCGATCAGCTCCACCAGCTCCTCGATCACGGCGCGGCCGCTCTCCACCCCGGCGTCATCGCCCTGCAGCGTGATGACGTTGCCACGGATGCCGATATCGCACGGCAGCCGGTCTTCCAGCTGCTTCAGCGTCGCGTCGTGCTCGCCGGCAAGCTCGGCGACGATAATGTTTTCGTATTCCAGTGTTGTTCTCATCCCAGACGATCCCTGAGCGCCGGCCGACCAAACGCCGGCTGACTATTGCAACCGCTCCCGCACCATGCCGCTGACAGTTTTTCCGTCAGCGCGTCCGCCCGCCTTCGCCATCACAGCCGACATCACCCTGCCCGTGTCCTTCGGACCGGCGGCGCCGGTCTCGGTGATGGCCGCATCGACCAATGCCCTCAACTCTTCTTCGCCCATCTCCTGCGGAAGATAAGTCTCGATCAGGCCGGCTTCGGCTTCCTCCTTGAGGGCCCGGTCCTCGCGGCCACCCGCGCGGAAAGCCTCGGCAGCCTGCAGCCGGCGCTTCTTTTCTTTCCTCAAAACAGCGGTCTCCTGCTGCTCGGTGAAAGGCTCGCCGGCCTCCTTGGCGCCCATCCTGAGCTCGCTGACGAGCATGCGCAGCGCCGCCAGGCGCTCGCGGTCACGCGCCTTCATCGCTGCCACCATATCATTTTGCACCTTTTCGGTGATGCCCGCCATCAGAACCCCAGCGACTTTCCGGCGATCAGATGCCAGTGCAAATGCATGACCTCCTGGCCGCCACCCTTGCCGATGTTGGTGATCACGCGGTAACCGGAGTCCGCCACCTCCAGCTTCACGGCGGCGGCGACGATGAACTCCAGCATCCCCAGACATGCTTCCGGCGTCAGCTGTGAGATCTCGTTCAGCGACGGGATGTGCTGCTTCGGCATCACCAGGACGTGCACCGGCGCCTTGGGGAACGCGTCACGGATGGCGATGAACCGGTCATCCTCCATCACCTTCTCGGATGGTATCTCTCCCGCGATGATGCGGCAAAAAATGCAATCGTCGTTTTCGCTCAACCCTTGCCTCCTGATCTGGCAGCAGCCGCCGTTTCGGCGCTAACTATTTTTCCCTTGATCATCTCTCCGGAAACGGATTCGGCGAGGACAGGAGCAAGGACGGCGCCCGTTTGTCCATCGGCTACAAATCTGGTGTAATCAGAGCTGTAACCGCTCATCTGCCCCGGCCCCTTTCCGGACTCAAACAGGATTTCGCTCACCCGGCCGACTTTCCTTTGCCTGTGAGCCTGCCCCAGCCGCCCGGACAGCTCGCGCAGGGCGCGGCTGCGCCGCTGCTTTTCCACCGCGGAGACAGGGTCGCCCAGCGCCGTCGCCTTCGTCCCCGGGCGCGATGAGTAGGTGAAGACGTGCACTTTGGAGAACCCCGTCGCCTCCACGAACGCGAGCGTGCGCTCAAAGGCGTTCCGGTCCTCGGCGGGATATCCGGTCATGACATCCGTGGTCAGATTTACTCCCGGTAGCGCCGCCCGCACCGCCGCCACGGTCCCGGCGAACTGCGCCGCCGTGTAGCGGCGGCCCATCGCCGCCAGCACGCCGTCGTCGCCGCTTTGCAGCGGCAGGTGCAGATGCCTGCCCACCACGGCGCTGGCTGCCATCGCCCCCAGTAGCGCCGGCGTGACATCCGTAGCCTCAATCGAGCTTAGGCGCAGCCGCCGCAGCCCCGGTGTCTTCAGCAACTGCCCGATCAGCTCCGGAAGCGCCGCGCCCTGGTCGCTCCAGGCGCCGAGGTTGATGCCGCAGAGCACGAGTTCCGGGTAACCCTCGCGCACCCTGTTGCCCGCCTCATCAAGTACATCGTCCATCGGCATGCTGCGCGGCCTGCCGCGCACCAGCGGCACCACGCAGTAGGCGCACATGCTGGCGCAGCCGTCCTGTATCTTGAGAAAGAACCGCGTCCGCCGGGAAGCGCCCGCGTGGCTTTCAGGGGCGGCGGCGCGCCCGCCTGCAGCAAGCCCTGTAGCCTGATCGCCGCCCAGCACCTCGACCTGCCCGCCCAGGCGGCGGAAACTCTCAGGAGCCAGTCTGGCCGCGCAGCCGGTGACGAGCACCCGGCCGGCCGGCCCCACGCGGGCCATCGCGCGCCGCACTTCCTTGCGCGACTGTTTCTCGGCCTCGGCGGTGACGCAGCAGGTGCCAACCAGCTCCACCGGCGTTTCCTCCCCCCGCACCGCCCCCTGCCTTTGCTCCAGCTCGAGCCTGCCGGCGACCGCATGTGTATCGGCGAAATTGACTTTGCATCCGAGCGCGCGTACTTCCATTTTCACACCATCACCCCAGGCTGCCGAAGCGGTTGAGGATGATCGCCGCCCCCACCAGCGCGGCGGTCTCGGTCCGTAACAGATGGCTGCCGAGCGAAGCGAAGACGGCGCCGGCCACCCGCAACGCATCGATCTCAGTGGCCGCGAAACCCGCTTCCGGCCCCACCACCAGCGCCAGCCCTGGAGGCACCCGCTCCAGCGCCGCGCTCAGCGAAGTGGCAGCCGTCTCGGTAGCAAGCGCAATCACCGGACCGTCGAATCCATTTAGCCACGCCTTCATTTCTACCGGATCATCAACCTGCATCGGCAAGGCGCGCCGCGACTGCCCTGCCGCAGCTCGCGCGATCCGCCGCCAGCGCGCCAGTCTCGGCCCGGCGGCGCGCGGCTCACGCCGCGCCGAAGATTCCGAATATACCGGTGACATCCGCGCCACACCGATCTCGCTGAGCTTTTCCACCACCAGGTCGAGCTTGCGCCCCTTGGGCAGTGCCTGGACGACTGTCAGCTCGGCTGTGGCCGCACCCGCGGCCTCTTCTTCACCCGCGAGCGCCTCCACCTGCCCGCCCACAGTCGTGATCCGGCCTTTAAAGACGCGCCCGTCGGCGCCGGCCAGTTCGACCGCGGCCCCCGTTTTCAGCCGCAGTACGCGGGCGGCGTGAAAAGCATCGTCCTGTTCCAGCACGACACTCTGGCCGCTGTGTATGGGATCGGAGAGGAAAAAACGATGGATATGCTTCATGTCAACCACCAGCGCCGGGCGCCGCCGCTCCTAGCGGAACGCCGCCTTGATCTTCTCGAACAGGCCCTCGTCGCGGGCGTAGTTCTTTTCGCTGGTGAGTTCATCGAACTGCTTCAGCAGCTTCTTCTGTTCGCCACTCAGCTCGCGCGGGACCATGATATCCATGATCACTTTCAGGTCTCCATGGCCACGGCCGCGCAGTGACGGCATACCTTTTCCCTTGAGCACCCGCAGTTCTCCCGGCTGCGTCCCCGGCTTGACCTCCACCGTTTCATCGCCGGTGAGCGCCGGCACGGCAAGCTTCGCTCCCAGCGCCGCGTCAACCATCGTCAGCGGCAGATGATAGATGAGGTCATTGCCGTCGCGGATCAGCCGCTCGTGCTCCCTCACCGTCACCTGGATATAAAGATCGCCGGCCCTGCCGCCGCGCTCGCCGGCGCTGCCCTTCCCCATCAGGCGGATGCTCTGCCCGGTGGCGATCCCGGGCGGAATCTCGACGCTCTCCTGCCTGCTCACGACCACGAGTCCGCGGCCGTTACACTTCTGGCAGGGCTTCTCGATGACACTGCCGGCGCCGCCGCAGTCAGGACACGCGCCCCGCTGGACAAACTGGCCGAAAGGGGTCCGCTGCATCCGCTGGACCTGCCCGGAGCCGCCGCAGGCGGCGCAGGTCCGGCGCTCGGTGCCGGGTGCCGCCCCCGAGCCCTCACAGGCCTCGCAGGGAGCCACGGCGTCGAACTCCACTTCCCGGCTGGCGCCGGCGGCGGCCTCTTCGAGGGTGACCTCGACAGCGAC
>JAJYLK010000075.1 GCA_021787775.1 Actinomycetes bacterium
CTGGGATTTCAGGTCCGAGACCAGCCGCATGTGCAGATAGCGCTGCATGAGGCCGAAGGTGAGGAATCCGGAGAGCAGCAGGGACGCGGTGATGGCCAGCGCGAAATAGATCGCCAGCCGGCCCTTGAGGCTTTTGGTGTAGTTGAACATGGTCGCTAAGGGGCATCGGCGGGCGTTACTTCAATTTATAACCCATGCCCCAGACTGTTTCGATTTCGGCGGCGCCGGCGATCTTCTTGCGCACCTGGTTGATATGCACGTCGACGGTGCGCGTATCCCCGAGGAAATCGTATCCCCAGACGTGTTCGAGCAACTGTTGCCGGGATAGCGCCAGTCCGCGGTTGGTAAGCAGGTAGTTAAGCAGATCGAATTCCTTGGCGGTCATCTTCACCGGCTCGCCGGCGAGGGTGACTTCGTGCCGGTCGGGATCGAGCGTGAGCTCTCCCGCCATCAGCTTGACGCCCCCACCGGCCTGCCCGCGGCCCTGCACGCGCCGGAGCACGGACTTGACTCGCGCCACCAGCTCCCGCGGATCGAAGGGTTTGGTGATGTAGTCGTCGGCGCCGAGCTCCAGACCGACCACTTTGTCGGTAGCGGCGTCGCGCGCGGTCAGCATGATAACCGGCACGTCCGAATCGCGGCGGAGGCGGCGGCAGACGTCGAAGCCGTCCATGTCCGGCAGCATCAGGTCGAGGATCACAGCCTGGGGCTGCTCCCTGGCCGCCAGCTCGAGCCCCCTGGCGCCGGTAGTGGCGGTATCCACCTCGAAGCCTTCTTTTTTGAGATACATCGCCACAAAAGAGGCGATGCTCTCCTCGTCTTCAATTAGCAATATACGTGTTTTACTCATTTTTGCAGGGAAGTTTTATTGTTCGCCTATGTCAAAGAATAGCAGAATATAAACGCCGGCAAGAAGCAGGAAAAGCGGCGGTCTTCGCGACCGCCGCCCTTTCTATTCATGTCGTTGGTTCTGCGGCCATCACTGCACCAGGCGTCAGCCGGTTTTCGGTTCCAATAGGGCCGCCGCAATCAGGCCCCCTGTCCGCCTGTCTGCGTCTGGCCGCTGCCACCCTGCTGTCCGTTGCCATTCTGCCCGCTGCTGCCCTGGCCGCCTGCGGGAGGGCCGGCCGGCTTCTGCGGCGGATTGTAGGTGATTCCGGTCACCGAGCCGTCCGGACCGGTCATGACGCCGACACGCTCGCCCTGCTGCAGTTGCGGGACGGTGAACTGCTTGTCGCCATTGGCGGTATGAATCGTAATGTTGTTGCCGTTGATGGAGGTGATATTTCCTACCGTGGCGTTGCACCTGCCACCAGGCTTCCCGATCATAACCACCCTGGCGGTCAGATTGCCGCTGCTGGCCGGCTGGGTCAGCACGATCCTCACCTGCTCGCCCGGCTTGACGTCGGCGAGCGTTGCCTTGCCACCCGGCTTCATATAGCGGGTAGCGTCATCGACCTTGACCGTCTTCTCGCCGCCGGCACGCGTCTTCAGGGTGATGGTGTTGTTCTCGACCCTGGTGACGGTGCCACCTGCCATGGAGCCCCTGGCCCGGCCCCTGAAGCCGGGTCCAGGTCCCTGCGGCTGTCCCGGCGCCGGCTGGGTGCTGGTCCCGCCTGACTGCGCCAACGCCAGGCCAACGCCCACCGCCAGCGCGAGCACCGCTGCCAGCACGGCGACTATCAGCAACCTGTGTTTGTTTTTCATTTGGTCACACCTCCTGAATAAATTGATCTGACCCAAGCATTATCCGCGGCAAAGGTTAGAAAGCGGTTAGGCGCATGTAATAAGTTTGTAAAAACCCGTCATTGCTTCCGCCGGCCCCGGCGGCGATAAAAAGGGGCGGGATCTCTCCCGCCCCTCGTGAAGCGATTCGTGTTTCTGACGCCAGCTCAGCCTAGGTGGAATTGAGGCCCGCTCCTGTGTCAGTGCCGGTTCCGGAGCCATCGTTCGGCGGCAAGGTGGTGCTGGAGCCACTTGACGAACCGGAAGTACCGCCAATCCCAAACGAACCGGCCAGGTCCGACAGGTTCTGGATAGGGCCCTGCGGCTTGGTGATGTTCATGCTCTGGTTGATCTTGGACTGCTTCAGGGTCACCGTCAGCGTCACCGTCTTCAGCGCCTTGAGCAGATTCTCGCCCTGCCGACTGGATCCGCTGCTGCCGGACGACAGGCTGCCGAGCAAGCCGGAAACAGTGCTGGGATCCAGCTGCAGGTTCAACTTGACCTGATGGAAGTAGTTGTCATCACCGACCCACATATCGACCGACGCGGTCTTGAAGACGTTGCCGATCTCGCCCTTGGCCGCTTCCAGGCCGCCAGCCGCCGAGGCGTTGCCGCAATCGCGCGACGTGTTCGCCATCTGGGTCAGCAGCGTGTCGAAGTTGATGCTGGCTGTGTAGTGATGCGTGTTGACGCCATCGATGGATTCGGTGCCGGCGTCGGTCAGATCCTTGAAGATCGTGCCGGAGCCGAACTTGCTGGAATCCTTGAGAGCGTTCTCATAGCAGGAACTGTTCGCCGGCGTCGTGGTCGTCATCGCCCCGGCGGCGCTACCCGTCGGCACAGGCATCTGGTACCAGCTCCCCGCCAGTTTCACATAGAGAACATTATCGAGCATCGCGAACTGGATGTCTGAAGCCAGGCTGCTGGCAATGGTAGCGCCCAGCTGCGACTCCATGCCGCTGGCGCCTCCCGCCTGGGCGAGGCCGCTTATCACCTTGTCCAGCCCGCCGAGCTTGATGTCACCCTGCGCCTTGATATTGCTCTGGTTGCTTTGGTCGACATCGACGCCGCCATCCACGGTCAGATGCAGCGGCAGCAGAGCGGCGTATTGCGGGCCCAGCGCCGAGGCGTCTCCCTGGATGTCCAGCACCAGGTTGTAGTCCACATGCCCGGTTTTAATGGTGCTGTTGTTCTGGATGGCCTTGTTGATCGCGTCTCCCGGCGCGCTGCTGCCGCAGCCGGCGGCTACCGTCGCCGCCAGGAGCACTGCTCCGAGTAGCAAGAATACAAGTCTCTTCATGATCTTCGCCTCTCTGTCCGGTTAGATAAAACTTGTATGTGATTCGCTGGCGCCGCCCGATACGGCGCTCCGCGGTTACGAAATTGCGGGCCGGTTTGCCGGCATGGCGGCCGGTGTCCCTGCCAGCCTATTGTTTTCACATACTGTGCTGATTTCCTGCAAGGCAGGCCGTCCAGGCTGTTTTCATATAAACTCTTGGATTGTGAAGATCCTTCAGGTAGTCAGGCAATATTTCCCCGGCACCGGCGGAATGGAAACCTACGTTTCCAGCCTTTGCCGCGAATTGCAGGAGCGCGGGCACCGCTCCGATGTGGCCACGCTGGATTACCTGTTCAAGAGCCGGGAGCCGCTGCCGCCCTACCAGCGCGTGGCGGGCATCGACGTCATCCGGCTGCCATCGCTGGGGACGGCGCGTTACTTCGTGGCGCCACGCCTGCTGCAGCTGCTGCCGCGCTACGACCTCATCCATGTGCACGGGGTCGATTTCTTTATCGACCTTTTGGGCGGCGGCCGCCGTTTCCATGGCAAACCAGTAGTCCTGTCAACGCACGGAGGTTTCTTCCACACCGCCTGGTTTCCCTCCCTGAAACGGGCGTATTTCCATACAGTCACGCGGATGGCGCTGCGCGGCGTCGACCGCGTCATCGCCTCGAGCCCCCGGGATGAAGCGATGTTCGCCCCGGTGGCGCCCCGGCTGACCCTGATAGCCAACGGCATCGATTTCAGCCGCTTTTCCGGCCTGGAAAAGCGGATCGATGACGAGGAACTGCTCTTCATCGGCCGCATCTCCAAGAATAAACGGGTTGACAGGTTGATAGAAATGATGGCCACGTTGCGCCAGACCCGGCCCCAGGCGCGGCTGACGGTCGTCGGACCCGACTGGGAGGGTCTGCGCAGCGGGCTGGAGGCCCGCGTAGCGGCGTTGGGGCTTGAGGACAGCGTCACTTTCACGGGCGAGCTGCCGCACGGGCAGATGCTGGAACGCCTCAGCCAGGCCCGCCTGTTTGTCACCGCCGCCGAGAATGAGGCTTTCGGCCTCTCGGCGATGGAGGCGATGGCCAGCGGCACGGTGCCGGTGCTCAACGACATCGAGGCTTTCCGCGGCTTCGTCCACAGCGGCGAAAACGGCTTTCTGACGGATTTCGCCACGCCGGCGGCGGCAGCCGGAGCCGTCGCCGCCGCCCTCGAGCTGCCGGAAGGGCGCCTGGCCGAGATCGGCGCCCGGGCGCAGGCGACCGCTTCCCGGTATGATTGGGGACAGGTGGCTGAGGATATAATCGAGCTCTACAGGCAGGTACTTGCGGATCATGAAGACAACTGAAGACATGGCAGCAACAATGTCTGACGATAACCTGGAAACCGGTCGGGATCGGCAGCTCCCGCGGCCCCAGGTCGAGGTGCTCGGCGTCAGCATCGACCGCATCACCACCGAGGGCGCCATGACGCGCATCACGGCGATGCTCGACGCGCCGGGATGCAAGCAGGTGGTTACCGTCAATCCGGAATATGTGATGCTGGCAGACGGCAGCCCGCGGCTCAAGCGCCTGCTCAACCGCACCGAGCTGAACGTGCCTGATGGCATCGGCATCGTCTGGGCCTCGCGGCTGCTGGGAGAGCCGATTGCGGCGCGCGTCACCGGCACCGACCTGCTGCCGCAGATCTGCCGCCTGCTGTCCCGGCGTGAGGAAAGCATCTTTCTGCTGGGCGGCGCGCCCGGCGTAGCCGGGCAGGCAGCCGAAAACCTGAGCGCGCAGTTCCCTGGCTGCCGCATCGCCGGCACCAGCAGCAACAACCCCAGCCCCGAGACCGACCCGCAGACCGTCCACTCTATCAACGAATCGGGCGCCGCCGTGCTGGCGGTCGCCTACGGCTGTCCCAAACAGGATTTCTGGATCGAGCGCAACCGCGACCGGCTTACCGGCATAAGGGTGGCGATCGGCGTCGGCGGCGCTTTCGACTTCATCTCCGGAGATGTTCCCCGGGCGCCGGGGCCGCTGCGGAAAGCGGGCCTGGAGTGGCTCTACCGGCTGTGGCTGGAACCGAGCCGTTACCGCCGGATGCTGGCGCTGCCAAGGTTCGGCTGGCGGGTGGCCAAAAGCCGGCGGCGCTAAAACTCGGGGACACAATACTAAGGAACCTCTGAACAATTCATCAAAGACAGCGAGTTTGAGTTGACGTAATATATTTTCTTGAACTTGCGACTCTATTCGGTCTGTATGGGCTTGGTTTCATCTTCCTGAGGACCATTTCTGTCCTCATTTTGCAATTTCAGGCGCACTCCTCCGGTTGATGCAGCAACTGGCCTCTGACCAGATAGAGATTTGCCAGTGAAAAGAGGGTAAAGATCTGCGCCGCGTTCTTGATGATGCCACGGTAGCGCACCTTGCGGTAACCGAAAATGCATTTGACCACGTGATACGGGTGTTCGCCCCTGGCCCTGGTCCTGCTCATGCGGCGGTTGCGCTGGGTTTCGCGCTTGTTTAACTTCTTGCCTCGGGCTGCTTTTTTCGATACGCACCACTTTACGCCCCGCTCTTCGAAGTCTTTCCTTTTACCCTCGCTAGCGTACGCCTTGTCGCCGTATACTGCTTCTTCCTGGCCGTGGAGAAGATCATCCATCACCTGAGAGTCGTGCACCGAGGCGGTGGTGGCCACAACGGTGTGGACGGTGCGATTTTTAGGATCGGTGCCAGTGTGCGCCTTCATGCCGAAGTACCACTGGTTGCCCTTCCTTGTCTGGGTCATGTCGGGATCGCGCTTGTTATCCTTGTTCTTGGTGGAAGTGTGAGCGTCAATCAGGGTGGCGTCCACGATGGTGCCTTCTCTTAGGAGCAGACCCCTGTCCTCCAGGTGGCGGCCGATGGAGGCGAACATTCTTTTCGTCAGATTGTGTTTCTCCAAAAGGTGGCGGAACTTAAGGATGGTGGTTTCGTCGGGAACCGGGTCACAGGAAAGGTCGATGCCGGCGAAGCGGGCCATCGAGTTACTGTCGTATAGTGCGTCCTCCATGGCCGGGTCCGACATGTTAAACCACTGCTGCATGAAGTAAATCCTGAGCATCTTCTCGATACCCATGGGCGGACGGCCGCTACTTCCCTTGGGATAATGGGGTGCGATTAGCCGGGTGAGCTTCTTCCAGGGGATGATCTGGTCCATCTCGGTGAGGAACTTCTCCTTGCGGGTCCGCTTCTTCTTGCTTTCATAAGCCAGGCTGGCGAAACTGGGCTGGTTCAAGGTGGCCTCCCCGGTTGACTTTCCGGCATTCTATCATAGAATAGCCGGCGGAGGGTTAAGCAGAGGTTCC
>JAJYLK010000076.1 GCA_021787775.1 Actinomycetes bacterium
TTCCGCCTGCCGGTTAATCTTGCCAACGGTCTGACCATCCTGCGGATCATGCTGATCCCGGTGTTCATGGTCTTCCTGCTGCAGTTCGAGCTGATCCCTCACAGCGTCGATATCGCCGTGGCCATTTTTGTTCTCGCGGCCGTAACTGACACGCTGGACGGGTATTTTGCACGCTCGCGCAATTCGGTCACGGTGCTGGGCCAGTTTCTGGACCCGCTGGCGGACAAGCTGCTGATCTCCGCCGCCCTCATCTCGCTGGTCTCGCTGGACCGCATTTCCGCCTGGATCGCGATGCTGATTATATCCCGGGAGTTTTCAGTCTCGGGCCTGAGGCTGGTAGCGGCGGCGAGCCGAGTCGTCATTCCGGCCAGTCCGCTGGGCAAGATCAAGACCTTCAGCCAGGTTGTCGCGGTCGTGGCGCTGATCCTGCCCGGATTTGCCTACATCTTCGGCAAACCGCTCAGCTGGTATCTGATCTATCTGGCGGCGCTGCTCACGGTGATTTCCGGCGTGGATTATTTTGTCAGGGCCAGAGGCTGGTTGATGACGCCGGAGGATTAGGCTCCGGCCGATCCCTGATGCCGGCCGGGCGCAGGCTATTTGCGCAAGCCCGTTGCAGAGAAAAAGCATGTTCCCCAGGAAAGGATTTTCGTGACCACGGATCCGCAGGCGGTGATACTGACTATCGGCACCGAGCTCACAGAGGGCCGGGTGGCGGATACCAACACCTCTTTCCTGGCCGCCGATCTGGAAAGACGGGGCGTGCGCGTCTCGCACGCGCTGACCGTCACCGACGATCGCCAGGAAATCGGCAGATCGCTGCGGTTCGCGCTGGAGCACAAGCCGGCGCTGATCGTGCTGGCCGGCGGCCTCGGGCCCACTGAGGATGACCTGACGGCACCGGCGGTGGCGGCGTCCCTGGGCCTGGAGATGAAGTTGGATGCCGTGGCCCGCCGGTTTGTCTGTGAGGCCGTGGGGGAGGCAGAGCTCAAGCCCTACCAGGAGAAGCAGGCCATGTTGCCGGAGGGCAGCGAGCCGCTCCGGCCGGCGGGCACCGCGCCCGGGTTCCTGCTGCACTCCGGGGTCAGCCTGATCGTTGTCTTTCCGGGAGTCCCGTCTGAACTGAAAGCGATGTGGGAAGGATTGTTCGCCCATCCTGAAGTAGCACAAATCATCCAGAATGCCCGCGTCCGCTATCGCGACCGGCTGAATTTCTACGGCGTCGGCGAGCCGCAGGTCGGTGAGGCGGTCGAGGCTATTCTGGGGAAGGCTCAGGTAGCGGTTGACGTCAGCATCTGTTCGCGGCGGGGAGAGGTATTGCTCGAAGCGGTTGCTTCCAGGGAGTTTAAAGACCAGGTTCAGCATTTGATCGCGACCCTCAAGGAACGCTTTAGTGATTTCGTCTACTCGGCTGGAGCGGAAGTCGAGGCTGTGCTCGCCGAGCGCCTGGCAGGCGCGGGCAAGACCCTGGCGGTGGGAGAATCCTGCACCGGAGGGATGCTGGGCGAGGCCATCACGCGCGTGCCCGGCGCATCCGCCTTCTTCCTCGGAGGCGTGGTCGCATACAGCAACGATGTCAAGCGCGCGCTGCTGAGAGTGAGGCAGGAGACGCTCGACAACGCCGGTGCAGTCTCCGAGCCCGTTGCCCAGCAGCTGGCCCTGGGCGCGAGGGCGCTCGCCGGCGCCGATTATGGAGCCGGGATCACCGGCGTCGCCGGTCCTGGGGGCGGCACACCGGAAAAACCGGTCGGCCTGGTATTCATCTGCGCTTCGTCCGACGGGGGCGACATCGTGCGCCGGTTCGATTTCCGCGGCGAGCGCGCCGACATCCGCGAAGCGTCCGTGACCGCGGCGCTGCACATGCTGCTCGAGAAGCTGGCCGCTGACGGGATCGGCGGCGGTGACGATGCGGCGCTGTCTGGCGGCGAGGCGCCTGGCGCCGGCGGCGCGTCCGGGGACCAGAAAGCTTCCTAAAGCCACGCTTTATCCGCCACGCTTAATCCCTTTTCAGGGGGGGGCACGACCCCCGTTGCCTGCTCAACTTTTTTCCATATACCCCATAGGGGTTAAAAAAACCCCGGTAATTGCCGACAAGCAATTTGCGGCGCAACCGCGCCAGCTCTTAAGCGATAAAAGGAAGTTCAGCATGGCTGGAAACGATCCGGCTGCGCACCAACAGCTACCGGACGCGCTCCCCAGACGCGGATGGATGTTCAGAGCGGCCATATTCCTGTTAGCGATCGCGGTGATGGGCAATCTGGATGCGCTGGTTGACGTTTTTGAACATCGGCGACAGCCTTATTTCGATACAGATCACCTGATCGTCGGCGGTCTGGCCATTCTCACCACTTCCCTCCTGCTCGGCGGCCTCTGGGTCTATTTCGACAGGCTGCAGCGGGCATCGGCGGATTCGCGCCGCGCCAGGCTGGCTTCGCGTGAAAGTCAGGAAAAATACCTGCAGCTGTTCGAGAATTCGCGCGACATGGTTTTCATCTGTTCGCCCATGGATAAGTTCGAGGATATCAATCACGCCGGCGTGAGGCTCCTGGGCTACGGATCCCGCGAAGAGATCATGGCGATCGATGTGGGGCACGACCTTCATGCCAGCCCCGCCGATTGGGCGGAATATCAGCGCCTGATGCTGCAGAATGGCTGTGTCGAGAACTTCGAACACGAGCTGAGGCGCAAGGACGGGAAAAAGATCTGGGTCGTCGAGAGCAGCACGGCCATGTTCGATGCGGATGAAAATCTCGTCGGCTGCCGCGGCATCGTGCGCGACGTCTCCGAGCACCGGCGGCTGGAGAGCGAGCTCCTGACCGCACAGAAGATGGAAAGCATCGGCCGCCTGGCGGGCGCGGTGGCTCACGATTTCACCAACCACATCACCTCCATCCAGGGCAATATCGACCTGGTCCTGATGGGCGCGCCCATGGGGCCCGCGCGCGAAAACCTGCAGGCGGCGCGCCGGTCCGCGGAAGAGGCGGCTGGCCTGACCAGGCAGCTGATGCTGCTCAGTCAACGTCATCCGCAGGAAGTGCACCGCATCGATGTCAACGAGCTGCTGGACAGAATGAAGGACATGCTGCGGCTGCTTGCTGGCGAGCATGTCTCGCTTTCTACCGGCCTGTCGGCCGAGCCGGCCGTCATCGAGGCCGATTCCAATGCCATCCAGCAGATGGTGATCAATCTTGTGGCCAGCGCCAGAGAAGCGATGCCTGCCGGCGGCGCCGTCTCGATCAGGACAGCCAACGTAAGCATGGATGAGGAATCGGCTCAACGTCACGAAGATGCCTACCCCGGCGACTTTCTGGCGATCGCCGTTCGCAGCGCCGTAGACGGCATCAATGTGAAGACTGCCGCCGGAATCAACGGCCGGGATGATTACGGAAATACCGGCCAATCAAATGGAACCGGCGTGCGGATGCCGGTTGTCTACGCGGCCGCGCTGCAGCACAGGGGCTGGGTCGAGTTCGAGAATCTCCCGGTAGATGGCCATTCGGCCACTATCTATCTGCCGCTGGCGCCGGTTGCGGCCGAGGCAGCCGTCGAAGCCGATCGCGAGGACATGCTTTTCCAGGGAAACCGGGAGCGGCTGCTGCTGGTCGAGGACGACGAACCGGTAAGAATCACCGCGGAAAAAATACTGCGTGAGAACGGCTACAAGGTCTATGCCGCGGCTGACGCGCGTGAGGCCTTCAACATCTTCGTGAATGAAAAAGGTGATTTTGACCTGCTGTTCAGCGATGTGGTCCTGCAGGGGGAGACAGGGATCGATCTCGCCGAACAGCTGGCTTCGTTCAAGCCCCAACTGCCGGTCCTGCTGGCGAGCGGCTACAGCGACACCGCTTTGAACTGGGACGTGGTCAAGTCACGCGGTTATGGTTTTCTGCAAAAACCTTACGCGCTTTCCAATCTGCTGCAGGCTGTCCGCGGCCTGCTCGTCGACCTGGGCTGATCGGCCAGGTCGCGCCTCCGGCCGGCCCGGTGAGGGCACTGCCGTCCTTGAGGCCCTTCACGGTTACATCCAGCGATCGCCGTCCATGTCCGCGACGAATCAGGTCTGCCTGCCATCCTTCAGCCTCTTCACTGTTACCGCAAGTTTTGCATTCAGTGGCACGGATTGACATTACTGCGCACCAGGATTATCATACGGACCGTATGACAAAGAGTATGACACACTGGAGGCGCACATGGCGCGCCGCAAGGCCCGTACATCGATAACCATCACCCCGGAGCTCCTGGCCGCGGTCGACCGCAGGGCGGCGGCGGATGGGCGCACCCGCAGCGACCTGGTCTGCGAAGCCGTTGCTTCATACTTCGCCAGCGAGGAGGAAAAACTGCTGGCGGAGGGATACCGGGAGATGGCGGGGGAGTCGGTCGAGCTGGCGAAGGAGTCCGAAGTTGCACAACACCAGGTGTGGCCAGAGTGGTGACAGGAAGTTCCGGGAACCCGGCGAGCCAGGAAAAACCTGCTCCTGGTGAGAAAGCCACGACGCGCCAATTGAAACGCGGTGATATATGCTGGGCCGATTTCTCCTCATGTGATGAGGGCGGCAATATCGGAAAAAGGCCGGCGCTTTTGATTCAAAACAATATGGGCAACAGGTTCTCATCGACGGTGATCGTCACGCCGATCAGCTCGAGGATCAGCAGGCAGCAATATCCAGTCAACGTGGTCTTGCCGGAAGGTATGCTTGACCGGCCGGCTGAGATCAGGGTCAGCCAGATCGTTACAATTGACAGGTCCAGGCTCGGTCCCCGGATAGCGCGGCTTCCCGCAGGCGTGATGGCGCGGGTGGACGAAGCCATCCGTGTAAGCCTGGGACTGTCCAAGGATCGGGAAGGAAGTTGAACCGGGACTATCCAGCCAGGCCATCCCGGCGTCAGGGGCGGGGCGAGCGCCTTCACGAAGGCCACGAGCGCCGGCCCGAAGGACCGTCATACCGCCTGTTCATCGCGGTCGAGATCCCGCCCGAAGTGACACACCGTCTGGCCGGCTGGCAGCAGGAGTATCTGACCGGCGACAAGGCGCTGCGGCTGACGCCGGAGGAGCAGCTGCACATAACGCTGGCCTTTCTCGGTCACATGAGGGAAAAAGAGCTGGGGCTGGCTTCGGAGCAGATGGATGAGTTGGATGGAGAGTCACCGCCGGACTTGTTCGATGTGACCGCCAGCGGGGTCGTGGGACTGCCGCGGCACGGCGCCCCCAGAGTGATTGCCGCCGCGATCGAGGAGCCGGCGGGGATACTGAGGCAGATCCATGACCGGCTGGTGGCCGGACTGGAGGAAAAACAGCTTTATAAGCGGGAGAAAAGGCCATTCTTCCCCCATGTGACTATCGCCCGTGTCCACGGCCGCACGCAGCTGGATCTGGAGGCGATCCACCCCGATCCGGTCAAATTTACAGCCGTCCGGATCACGCTGTATAATAGCATTCTCAAGTCAGGCGGGGCTTTGCACAAGGCCCTGAAAACGGTCCAACTGAACTAAAAAACTGGAGGCAGAAGTGGAAAAAGATAAGGCGTTGGAAGCTGCATTGGGCCAGATCGAACGGCAGTTCGGCAAGGGGTCGATCATGCGGATGGGGGATGATTGCGCCGGGATCCAGGTAGGCGTGATCCCCACGGGCGCTCTGGCGCTCGACATCGCGCTGGGCATCGGCGGCCTGCCCCATGGCCGTGTCGTGGAGGTGTTCGGGCCGGAGGCATCCGGTAAGACGACTCTTGTCTATCACGTCATCGCCGAGGCGCAGAAGCGCGGCGGCATCGCCGCTTTCATCGATGCCGAGCATGCGATGGACCCCGTCTACGCGCGCCGGATCGGCGTCAATGTCGACGACCTGCTGGTCTCCCAGCCTGATTACGGCGAGCAGGCGCTTGAGATAGCCGAGATGCTGATCCGCAGCGGCGCGCTCGATGTCGTCGCCGTGGACTCGGTGGCAGCGCTGACACCTAAGGCTGAGATTGAGGGTGAGATGGGCGACTCTCATGTCGGCCTTCAGGCCCGTCTGATGTCGCAGGCGCTCAGGAAGCTGGCCGGCACCCTGAACAAGACCGGCACCGTTGCCATCTTCACCAACCAGCTTCGGGAGAAGATCGGCGTCATGTTCGGTAATCCCGAGGTTACTCCCGGTGGCAAGGCGCTTAAATTCTACGCTTCCGTCAGGCTCGATCTGAGGCGGATAGAGACGCTCAAGGAGGGGACGCAGGCGATCGGCAACCGTGTGCGCGCCAAGGTGGTCAAGAACAAGATGGCGCCGCCTTTC
>JAJYLK010000077.1 GCA_021787775.1 Actinomycetes bacterium
GTCAGGCAGGCCCGACTGGCGCTCGCCGAAAAGCTGACCCTCGCCCCGGATCTCCAGATCCATGTCGGCCAGCCGGAAGCCGTCGCCGGTCGCAGTCATCGCCGCCAGCCGGCGCTCGGCCTGCCCGGTCTTTGGATCGCCGAAGAGCAGGCAGCAGGACGCGTGCGGGCCGCGGCCAACGCGGCCGCGCAGCTGGTGCAGCTGCGCCAGGCCGAATCGGTCGGCTTCCTCGATCACCATCACGCTGGCATTGGGCACGTCCACGCCGACCTCGATCACCGTGGTCGTCACCAGCACCTGGGTCTCGCCGGAGGCAAAAGCCTGCATCGCCGCCTGTTTGGCCGCCGCCGGCATCTGGCCGTGCAGCAGGCCGACCCGGTAGCGAGCGAACTCCCCGGCGGCTAGCCGCGCGGCCTCGGTCTCCGCCGCCCGGGCCTCGACCGCCACCGATTCCTCGATCAGGGGGCAGACGACGAAGCACTGGCGGCCGGCGTCGAGCTGCTCGCGGATGAAGCCGTAGGCGCCCGCGCGCCTGGGCTCGGGCACCAGCCAGGTCTTGATGCGCCGCCGTCCCGCCGGCAGCGATGCGATAACGCTGGTCTCCAGGTCGCCGAACAGTGTCAGCGCCAGCGTCCGGGGGATCGGCGTCGCCGTCATGTGCAGCGCGTGCGGCACCAGAGCGCCGGGCCCCGCCTTGACCGCCAGTTCCTCCCGCTGCCTGACGCCGAAGCGGTGCTGCTCGTCCACGACGATGACCGCCAGGCCGGAGAAGGCGACACCCTTCTGGATGAGCGCGTGCGTGCCCACGACGATGTCGATCTCGCCGGCGGCGATCCGCGCCAGCAGGCTCTGGCGTTCGCCAGCCTTGAGCCGGCTGGAAAGAAAGGCCAGCCGCAGGCCCAGCCCCGCCAGCATCTGCGCCAGGCTGAAATAATGCTGCTCGGCCAGCACCTCGGTGGGAGCCATCAGCGCCGCCTGCCTGCCTGCTTCCACCGCCCGCAGCATCGTATATGTGGCCACCACGGTCTTGCCGGCGCCCACATCCCCCTGCAGCAGGCGCTGCATCGGCACCGGCCGCTGCAGGTCCCGCGATATCTCCCGGCAGGCGCGCAGCTGGCCGCGGGTCAGCCTGAACGGCAGCGCGGCGATGAACCGCCGCGTCAGCTCTCCTTCCTGCTCCAGCGCCTGGCTGTGGCGCGTCTGCGCAAAACGCTGCCTGAGGCTGAGCAGTCCCAGCTGCAACAGGTAGAGCTCATCGAAGATAAGCCGCCGCTCGGCCTGCCGGCCGGCGTCCGCCGAGCCGGGGAAGTGCATCGCCAGCACGGCATCGGCTCTGAACGGCAGCCGCAGCTCGGCCCGAAGAGACGGCGGCAGCGGATCGGCCAGCCGCGCCATCAGCGGACGCACCTGCCCCAGCCAGCCGCGCAGCCTTTTAACCGAAATCTTTTCCGTGGTGGAATATACGGGCACGAAGCCGGTGGTGTGCAGCCCTGCCTCGCCACGTCCCAGTATCTCGTGCCCCCGCACCCTGAAGGTGCCGCCGGCGCCATCATAGGCGCCCCGCAGCAGCAGCGTGTCCCCCGGCTGAAGCAGACGAGCCAGGTAATCCTGATTGAACCAGACGGCCTGCATGTAACCGGTATCATCACGGACCGTCGCCTTGATCAGATGCAGGTTGCGCCGCCGCGTACGCGACAGGGCGATCTGTTCCAGCGTGGCCTCGACTGTCGCCTCCTCCCCCAGTTTGAGCTCAGCGATGCGGCGCCGGCTGGTGAAATCGTCATGCCGGAAAGGGAAATGGAGCAACAGGTCACCCAGGCTTTCCAGCCCGAGGCGGCGCGCCTCGGCGGCCATGGCCGGACCGACGCCGGGCAGCACGGTCAACGGCTCGCGCAGCCGGGGAGGGTTGAGAAACGCCTTGGAAGTACGGGGAAGTCTTGCCGTTTGAAGTGGGCCTGACCCGGCGAACAGTGCGGGGCAACCGGGTTTGGTCATGGCCTCTCCTTCTTGCATTTAAGAAGCGGCTATAGCATAATTACGCCTTGTGTGAAAAGCAAGAAACCCCGGCCTGACGCTGCGGCCGGCAAAAACAAGGATCTGATCCAATTGTCAAAAGTCTGCACAGTTTGCGGCAAGAAGCCCGGATACGGCAACAACCGCAGCCATTCCAACCGCGCCACACGGCGGCGGTTCAACGTCAACCTGCAAAAGATCCGGATCGTCAGGGACGGCTCCCCGGCGCGCGCCTATGTCTGCGCCAAGTGCATCAGCGCCGGCAAGGTCCAGAAGGCCGTCTGACCCGGTCTAGTCCGGCGCCGCAGCCCCGGCTCCTGACGCCAGCTCCCTGATCCGCCGGCAGGCCGGCTTCGCTTGGCGGAACCGCGCCTTGCAGGCATCGAAATCCCAGTGCGCAAAGAACGCTTCGGCCCCGTTGCGGCCGGACTAATGCGCCGCTGATGAGCTGCGGCCGGCAGCGAGGCCACGATGGCGCCGGCGAAGACGCCGGCCAGCCCGATCCCCTTGACGCCGCCTCCTCGATATAGCATCGATTTGTTTGACATTCTGTTTGACATCCTGTTTGACACCGGCCTGCGTCATCGCGCCTCCCCACAGGCGGATTTGCTCAGCTTTGCTCCAGCGCCTTCGCGGACAGCTTTTCCACCAGCGGCCTCAGCCGGGGCGGCAGCGCCTCCTCGTCGACCTCGACTGTGTGCGTGGTCCCCGCAGCGGTGATAGTGAGGCGGTAATGGAACCGGTCTGGCTGGCGCTTCGCGGCGGCGATCGCCGCGGGCAGCTGGAAAAACGCAGCCGCCGCCACCAGCTGCAGCAGCGCGGCCGCCTCTGTCCCGGCCATGGCGTCCGTATCGAGCGCCGCCGCCAGGCGCATGCCGGCAAACCCGCCCGAACGCTCGAATTCGATCCTCATCGTTTCACCATCCTGACCGGGCATATGCAGGGGAACTGCCAGCCGCGCTCGAATTCGATCCTCATCGTTTCACCATCCTGACCGGGCATATGCAGGGGAACTGCCAGCCGCGCCCGGGTTCGATCCTCATCACCTTCCGCCGCCGGATCGCCGGCCGAGCCGCATCCTACCGGACGGCGCCGACCTGCTTCCAGGCGTCGCGTATGGCGATGCTCACCCTGCCCGCCTTGCCGTAGAGCTCAGCCGCCACAGCCGCGGTCACCGCGGCGGCGTCCCTGAAATCAGAGTCATGGCGCAACCGGTCGCGCAGCGCGACGTACCACACCCGGCCCGCTTTTTCCCAGGCGTTGCCACCGATGGCCGTCGCGGCCAGATAAAATGCGTGGTTGGGGATGCCGGAATTGATGTGAACGCCGCCGTCATCGGCCGAGCCGTCGTAATAATCTTTCATATGCGCCGGCTGGGGGTCCCTGCCGATGAGCGGATCGTCGTATGCGGTGCCGGGGGCTTTCATCGACCGAAGGCCGACGGCCTTGATCCGGCGGGTGAAGATGCCGGCGCCGATGATCCAGTCGGCCTGGCGCGCCGTCTGCTTTTTCGTCCACTGCTTCAGCAGCGAACCAAAGACATCCGAGAAGGATTCGTTAAGCGCTCCCGGCTGGTCATGATAATCCAGGCCGGCTTCGTACTGGGTGATCCCGTGCGTCAGTTCATGGCCGATGACGTCGATCGATCTGCTGAAGCGGTTGAAGATGCGGCCGTCGCCGTCGCCGTAGACCATCTGCCGGCCGTTCCAGAAAGCGTTCTGATAGCCGACGCCGTAGTGGACCGATGAGTTCAGCCGCATGCCGCGGCCGTCGACTGAGTTTCTGCCGTAGGCCTGCTGCATGAAGTCATACATATTGCCGCTGCCGGCATACGCCTCGTTGACGGCGACGTCGCCGGCGGCGTGCCCGCCTTCGGCGCGCAGCAGGGTGCCCGGCAGCCTCTCCGTATGTTCGCAGTCATACACCGCCCGCTGCCGGCCGCCAGTGGGCGTGACCACGCCCAGGACGGCGAATGCCTGGCGCTGCCCGCGTAGCCGCTCGGAAGCAGCCAGCTGATCCAGCGCCGCCTCCCGCTGTTCGTCGCTGCCGTTCCTGGCGATCTCCTTGTGGATGAAAGGCGGGATGAAGCTTCTGATATTTGCCACGGCCACTCCCCCTGTCCGTAATAGATGATCCGCGGTGGCGGTCACGCAAACGCGGACGTTCCGGATGAGATTTCTTACCAAAAATCAGCTCCACAAACAATCACCGCATATATATCACATGCTAGTATTTCTGACAATCGGCGGCGGCAGCATTTCCGCCGGGCTGGACGGACGTGCCGTGCGCCAGTATGGATGCGCCTGACTCGGCGCCAGGATGGATGCGCCTGACTCGGCACGCCTCGACCGAACCCCGGGCGGCAAAAAAACCGGGCCGGTGGAATGCTATCCACCAGCCCGGAGGTACAGCCGATCAAGGCCGGCCCCGGCGCCGCTGTTTGCGGCCGAGGCCGAATGACGTTGATGGCGTTCTAGAGCTTCTTCACCAGGCTGGCCATCTCGATGGCGCCAGCCGCCGCCTGCCAGCCCTTGTTGCCGGCCTTGGTGCCGGCGCGTTCGACCGCCTGCTCGATGCTGTCGGTCGTAAGCACGCCCATTGCCACAGGTATCTTGCTGTCGAGCGAGACCTTGGCGATTCCCTTTGACACCTCGGCAGCGACATAGTCAAAATGCGGCGTGCCGCCGCGGATGACCGCGCCCAGGCAGATAACGGCGTCGTACTTGCCGCTCTCGGCCATCTTGGCCGCCACCAGCGGGATCTCGAAGGCGCCGGGGACCCAGGCCACTTCGATCGCGCTCTTGCCCGCGCCATGCCGCACGAGACAATCGACAGCGCCGTCCAGCAGGCGCGTGGAGATGAATTCATTGAAACGCGCCACTACCAGGCCGAACTTCAGCCCCTTGGCGTCCAGCATTCCCTCGTAACTCTTGAACTCACTGGCCATAAACTGGTCCTTTCTCTTTCGGTTCCGTTGTCAGGCGCGGCGGCTCGCCGGCCGCCGCCGGTTCAGGCTCGGCTTCTAAACCTCGCCTTCCTCCTGGTCCTCCTCCACATAACGGAGATCCTGATGATGGAGGATGTGCCCCATCTTGGCCTTCTTGGTGGCCAGATAGGCGACGTTCTCGCACTGCGGCGGCATCTCGATGGGCACTCTTTCCACGATTTTAAGCCCATATCCTTCCAGGCCCTTGATCTTCTTCGGGTTGTTGGTCATCTGCCGGATCGAGGTCAACCCCAGGTCCACCAGGATCTGGGCGCCGATGCCGTAATCGCGCAGGTCGGCCGGGAAACCAAGTTCCTCGTTGGCCTCGACGGTGTCGCGGCCGCGCTCCTGCAGCTCGTAGGCCTTGAGCTTGTTGAGGATGCCGATGCCGCGGCCTTCCTGGGAGAGATAGACCAGCACGCCCTTGCCATCCTCCTCGATCATGCGCATCGCGTGATAAAGCTGCTCGCCGCAGTCACAGCGCATCGAGCCGAAAACATCGCCGGTAAGGCACTCGGAATGCATGCGCACGAGGACGTTCTCGGCGCCGTCTACGTCTCCCTTGACCAGGGCCACGTGCTGCTCGCCGTCCAGCAGGCTCTCGTAGCCGATGGCGCGGAAATCGCCGAACCTGGTCGGGAGCCGCGCTTCGGCGGCGCGCCGCACCAGTTTCTCGGTCTTGCGCCGGTACTTGATCAGGTCGGCGACGGTGACCATCTTCAGATTGTGCTTCTTGCAGTACGGGATCAGGTCGGGTACGCGCGCCATGGTGCCGTCCTCGTTCATGATCTCGCAGATGACACCGGCGGGCTCCAGGCCGGCCAGCCGCGACAGATCCACCGACGCCTCCGTCTGACCGGTGCGCTCCAGCACCCCGCCCGGCTTGGCCCGCAGCGGGAAGACGTGGCCCGGCTGAACCAGGTCGACCGGCCTGGCGTCCGGTTTGATCGCCGTCTGGATGGTATGGGCGCGGTCGGCCGCCGAGATGCCGGTCGTCACTCCGTGGCGCGCCTCGATGGAGACGGTGAAGGCGGTGCTGAAGGTGGCCTCGTTGTTCTGCACCATCTGCGGCAGATCCAGTTCGGTGCACATCTCCGGCGTCATCGCCAGGCAGATGAGGCCGCGGCCGTGAGTGGCCATGAAATTGATCGCCTCCGGCGTGGCGAACTGCGCCGCCATGGTCAGGTCGCCCTCGTTCTCGCGATCTTCGTCGTCACAGACGACGATGATCTTGCCGGCCTGGATGTCGGCGATCGCC
>JAJYLK010000078.1 GCA_021787775.1 Actinomycetes bacterium
CCGGAAGAGGAACCACTGTCGCTATTGTATGTCGCTGCCGCCTGCTGTTGCAGTTGCTGCTGCAGCGCAGCCTGATTGGCTTCTTCCTGCTGCTGCTCCTGCTGCTGCAGCGTAGCGATATCCGTATTGATCGAGGCCAGCTTCTGCTGCCTGTCACTGATGCCGGATGTGATGTCATTCTTGTCGGAGGCCAGCTGGGAGACAAGCGATTCCTGCGAACTCTTGTCGCTATCCAGCTTGGATTGCTCGTCCTCCATCTGGGACTTCAACATCTTGATCTGTTCGACATCGTTTCGGTCCTGCTCGCTGAGCTTGGACAGCATGTCGTACGTAGAGAGAAAATCGTTGAGGTTGCTGGTATCCATCAGAACGTCCAGCATGCCGATGTCGCCGTTGCGGTAGATGCTTGCCACGCGGTCGTTAAGGCGGCTCTGGGTGACACTGAGCGTCTGCGACGCCTGGGTCAGCTTCTGCTGATTTTCCTGAATGCTTCCCTGTATCTTGTCCAGCTGGACGTTGGCGGCATCATAGCTTTCCACCTTCGCCTCCAGCTGCATGTTGAGGCTGTCGATTTCGGACTTGACCGAATCGGCCTGCGACTGCTTGGCCGCTATGTCTCCCGCCGGATCTGCCAGCGCCAGGGCAGCCATGATGGCTAGCGGCACCAGTGCGATTAAGGAGAGACAAGCGATAAAGACCGTTAGTCTTTTGAGGGGATGCTTATGTGGAGAACTGCTTTTGGGGGATTTATTGCTTTTAACTGCTGATAATGGGAATAGCTTAAACCTGATGGTTTACGCCTCCTTTAGGACACTTCAATGTCGGTCAGTTGGCATACGCTTTGGCTAACAAAACCTGATGCACCTTAGCAAGGCATTTTAATTAAGTCAACAAAACCGGCTAAAATAACGAGAAATTCATGCAATTTGCGTCAATTTTCTAAGGGAAAATCACTACTAACCGGCAAAATATGCCCTGAGACCGGCCATAATCGCCGAAGCTTCCCTGGCAGCGAGCTCGTCTTCGGATAAACTGGCGACACCTGCCAGATTGGTGAGGAAGAGCGGTTCCACCAGGATGGCGGTCATCGCGGTCTCCCGGAGGACGGCATAGTTGCGTCCCAGCACAGGCATCGCCGGTACTTGCAACTCCGTCGCCAGGCTGTCGACGATATTCTGCGCCAGCATCTTTCCCTGCTCGGAGAAGTATCCCTCGCGGCAGAAAAAATACCCGGCTGAGCCCTGCGCCCTGTGGCTGCTGGCGCTGTTGTGGTGGATGCTGACGAAGAGGTCGGCACTGCGGAGGTTTGCCAGCGCCGTCCGCTCATATAGATCCAAGCCGGAATCGGTTTCCCTGGTCAGGATGACACTTGCGCCCAGAGATTCGAGCGCGGCAGCCAGGTTGAGCGCCGTCTTCAGGTTCAGATTTTTCTCGGTGATGCCGCCGGCCGCAACGGCGCCGGCATCCTCACCGCCATGCCCGGGGTCGATCGCCACGGTCAGGCTGCCCAGCGAGCGGCCGCCGGCATAGCCGCCGTTCCGGTCAGGGATCTTGGCGCCGCTGCTGTGCGGCTCGCCGTCCTTGGTGACCTTGGCCATCACCTTGAGGACGGACTCATCCACCATCCCGTCCATCACCATGCCGGCGTTTTTCTGAAAATCGAGCACGGCCCGCTCCGTTTCGGAGCCGAAGATGGCGTCTTCCGGTCCGGCATTGAAGCCCAACCGGTTGAGCGAACGCTGCAGGGTAAGCACGTCCGCGCCGCGAAAGGGCGGAATGCGCAGGTAAAGCAGCCTCTCCCCCGGCTCGTAGCGAGCCTCAACCAGTTCCTGCCATGTGTTTTCGGCGACAATGCCGTCGACAAGAAGTCCGATGTTTTGCTGGAAACACAAGACGGCCGCCTGGGTGTCGGGGCCGAAAAGACCATCCACACCGTCGGTGCCGACGTCATATCCGAGACCGGAGAGCCTGGACTGTACATCCAGGACTTCCTTGCCTCTGTCACCTAGCTTCAACGTTCTCAAACAGGGGTCACCTTCGGATCGGCGATTTAGGTGCGGAACCCAGATCCCGCAACAATCTGAGCCCTAAGGTTAAAGCTTGCCGGTCCCAGGTTCAAGCCGGGGCGGCCACGGCGTGCGCAGCCCGTGCCCGGGAGCGACGGCCGCCGCGATTCCCCGGGCGACGTATTCATGCGCCGAGCGTGCGGCTGCTTCCAGGCCGGCGCCCCGTGCCAGAAATGCCACCAGCGCGGCTGAAAAGAGACAGCCGGTGCCGTGGTATTCAGGCGCATCGCCTGCACGCCTTCCCTGGATCACCGTCACCCGGCCGCCGTCGCACAACACGTCGGCAGGGTCTCCATCGAGGTGCCCGCCGGTGACGCAGGCGGCGGCAGCCCCCAGAGCGACCAGCTCCGCTGCCGCCCCGCGAGCATCGTCAAGCGTGCGCACGCTGGCGCCAGCAAGTATCGCCGCCTCGGAGATGTTCGGCGTGACCACGCGACAGAGCGGCAGCAGCTTTTCGCGGATCGCGCGCGCCAGCTGCGGCTCCGCCAGGATGCCGCCGTCAGTGCTTTTCAGCACGGGGTCGATCACCAGCGGCGCTCCGCCCGCCTCAGCGACCCCGTCGGCGACCGCCTCCGCGATCGCGGCAGTCGCCAGCATGCCGGTCTTCATGGCACGAGGTTTGATATCAGCCAGCAGCACCCGCAGCTGCTCCTTCACCAGCGCCGCATCGAGGGGATGGACACCGCTGACGCCGGCGGTGTTTTGTGATGTGATGGCCGTGATAACGCCGAGACCGTAAAGTCCCAGCCGGTCGAAAGTGCGCAGATCGGCCTGGATGCCCGCCCCTGCTCCGGGATCGGAGCCGGCGATGCTGAGGACGGTTTTGAGCGCCGGCGGATTCATCGCCTGAAATGATCGAAGCCACGTTTCGCCAGCGGCAGTTCCGCGCCCCGGGAGTCGATCATGATGATGCCCGTGGCGGCGGTCATCTGGCCGATATCCGTCACGAGGGTACCGGCCGCCTCGATGGCGCCGGCGATGCGGCCGGCTTTATCTGGCGGCGCGGCGATCAGAAGCTCGTAATCCTCGCCTCCGTATATCGCCAGCTCCTGAAGCTCCCAACCGTGCCGGCCCGCCGCCTCAGGCAGACTTTCATATACAGGGATGGCATCCGCCATAATCCTGGCGCCGGTGCCGCTGGCCGCACACATGTGCCACAGATCAGTGGCCAGCCCGTCGCTGATATCAGTCATGGCGGCCGCACCGGCCAGCCGCGCCGCATGGCCTTCCGCCAGCCTTGCGACCGGTGTGTTGAGCGCAGCCAGCAATTGGGGAAATCCCTCTCCGGAAGCTTGTTGGATCAATCTCAGCCCGGCGGCAGCGCCGCCCAGGCGGCCCGTTACGAGAATGCGGTCCCCCGGATGGGCTCCGGAGCGAAGAACCGGCTTCTCCCCGGCCTCAAGCTGGCCGGAAAGTGACACCGACAGGGCCAGGGGGCCTGGAGAACCGGTGGTGTCGCCGCCGACGACGGCGGTGCCGGTTTTGACCGCCAGCGAGGCGATGCCCTCACAAATGCCGGTGATCAAATCGACCGGGGTGTCACCCGCGCAGGCTATCGTCAGCAGCGCATAACGCGGAGATGCGCCCATGGCCGCCATATCGCTGAGGTTGACTGCCAGGCATTTATGGCCCAGTTGTTCGGGCGCCTGCCAGTCTTTCCAGAAATGCACTCCTTCGAGGAGCAGATCCGTAGTCCAGACCTGCATGCCGGCACCAGGAACGGTCACCGCCGCGTCATCGCCGATGCCCACGGGTATGGCCGCCGCCGTGGACGAGAAGAGGCGACGAAAACGGTCCAGCAGAGCCTCTTCGCCCAGTTCACCGACTAACAACCGGAAATCTCACCAGCTTTCAGCCCCAGATGCTCCGAAACGATCTTCATGGCGCAGAGTTCGCCGCACATGCTGCAGCCGTCCACCGACGAGCTGCGGCGGGCGTCGTAAATCGAGCGCGCCGCCTTGGGATCGACTGCCAGCCCGATCTGAGCATCCCAGTCCAGCGCCTTCCTTGCGCCGGCCATGCGCCGGTCCCACTCGAACGCGCCGGGCACCCCCTTGGCGATGTCGGCCGCGTGGGCCGCGATGCGCGAAGCGATTACACCTTCATGGACATCTTCGACCGTAGGCAGGCCCAGATGCTCGGCTGAGGTCACGTAGCAAAGATAGTCTGCCCCGGCGGCCCCGGCAACCGCGCCGCCGATAGCGGCGGTGATGTGATCGTAGCCCGGCGCCACGTCGGTCACCAGAGGTCCAAGCACGTACAAAGGCGCGCCTCCGGTGAGTTTCTTGGCCATGCGAATGTTGGCCTCCACATCCGGAAGCGGCACGTGTCCCGGTCCCTCGATCATCGCCTGTACGCCAGCTTCGCGGGCTGTTTGCGCCAGGCCGCCGAGAGTAACCAGCTCCTGGAACTGGGCCCGGTCGCTGGCGTCGGCGAGACAGCCGGGCCTGAGGCCATCACCAAGGCTGATGGTGACATCCCATTTGGACAGCACCTCGAGCAGCAGGTCAAAATCTTCGTAAAAGGGATTCTCGCGGTCGTGATGGAGCATCCAGGCGATCATGAAAGCGCCGCCACGGCTGACAACATCCATCAGCCGCCCCTGCGCCTGTAGGTGCTCCAGCGCCGAGCGGGTCAGGCCGGCGTGGATGGTCATGAAATCAACGCCCTCGGCCGCCTGGCTTTCAACGACGCCCAGCAGGTCGTCGCGAGTCATGGCCACAACGCTGCCGCCGCTTTCGCGCGCCGCCGTCGCTGCCTCGTAGATCGGCACCGTCCCGAACGGCAATTCGCTGCCGGCGATCAGCGTCCGGCGCAACTGGCCAACTTCGCCACCGCCACTGGAGAGATCCATCACCGTATCGGCCCCGGCCGCCACCGCCGCGCCCAGTTTCCTGACCTCTTCCTCGCGGGAAAAGATCTCGCTGGAAGCGCCGATGTTGGCGTTTACCTTGGTCCTCAGACCGCTGCCGATGCCTGTCGGCCTCACATGTCTGCCGCCGCTTGCCCTGGGTACTACGACTGTTCCAGCCAGCACCTGCTCGCAAAGCTTTTCCCGGTCGATGGATTCCAAGAGCGCCACGGCGTCCAGCTGAGCCGGAACGCCTCCGGAAGCCAGCTGTCCGAGTAGCGTCATCATCCGGCCCTCTTGGCCTCGGCTGCGGTCACCAGCGAGGACCTGGCGTCTTCCAGCGCCCGCCTCAGCTCAGCGGTGGCCGCCACCATGTCGTCGGCCATCGCTACGGCGGAAAGGACCGCCACGCCGTCGGCTCCGGCTTCGACGCATTCGGCCAGATTGCCGGCGCCGATGCCGCCAATCGCCACCACGGGTATATTCAACAGCGCCTTGATCTTGGCGATTCGCTGGGGTCCGAACGGCAGTTTGCCCGGTTTGGTGGCTGTGGCATATACCGCCCCCACCCCCACGTACGTTGCCCCCTCCTGCACCGCTTTCAGCGCTTCGGTGTGATTGGAAACGGATTTGCCGACGATCCGGGCACGGCCGAGCATCCTGAGCGCTGCCGGCACGGGCATGTCGTCCTGTCCGACATGCAGGCCTTCGGCTTTAGAGGCCATCGCGATGCCGACATGGTCATTGATGATCAACGGGATGCCGGCTTCCTGTGTGAGCTCATGGATACGTGTGGCGATCTTCAGCACCTCTCCCATGCTGCGCCGTTTTATCCGCAACTGGATGGCTGTGGCGCCCCCCTCGACCGCGGCAGCGGCCACGTCATAGTGGTCCCTGCCGAGCTCGGGAATCGATGCGGTAATGACGTACAATCCAAGATTCACGATGCTTCTCCTAAGGCTGGAGACGGGCGAACATATCCGCGTGCCGGGGACAGTAACCGCCGCCGGTTTGAGTCCGGATCAGGTCGCTCTGCCAGTGGGCATTGAACAGCCTGCAATCCTTGTCATCACAAAAAGCTTCGCCGGTCAATCTATAAGCTACGGCTTGCATCACAAGCCCGTGAGCCGTGTCTGTCAGCCTGGGGTCATCGAGACGCAGGCAGTCGCCGGCATACGACCGGGCCAGCTCCATCTTTTCTTCTTCCTGTAAACCCAGGGCTTCTGAGCTGCGCCGGGCGAGATAATAGCCGGGCGCCCGCGCCGGCGCCTCGACCA
>JAJYLK010000079.1 GCA_021787775.1 Actinomycetes bacterium
GGGCGCGGAGAAGTTCATGAACATCACCTGCCGCTACGGCGGTTTCGCGGCCAGCGCCGTCAACATCACCTGCACCATCCGGGCGCTGAAGATGCACGGCTACGGCCGCGCCTGCACCCGCGAGGAGCTGGAGAAGGAGAACCTCGATGTGCTGGACACAGGCTGCCAGAACCTCGCCAAGCAGATCGAGAACATGAAGCAGTTCGGTATCCCCGTGGTGGTGACGGTCAACCGCTTCGCGGCCGATACCGACGCCGAAGTTGAGCTGGTGCAGAAGCGTGCCATCGAGTTCGGCGCCGAGGCCTGCAACCCCATCACCGTGCACGCCAACGGCGGTGACGGCGGCATCGACGCGGCCAACGCCGTGGTCGAGGCCTGCGAGCGGCCGAGCGACTTCCAGTTCCTCTATCCGGCGGACGCGCCGATCAAGGAGAAGATCGAGACCATCGCCACCAGGATGTACGGCGCCGACGGCGTCGACTACATGCCCGAAGCGGAGCAGAAGATCAAGGCCTTCACCGAGGCGGGCTGGGACAAGCTGCCGATCTGCATGGCCAAGACGCACCTGTCGCTGTCGCACGATCCCAACCTGAAGAACCGGCCCACCGGCTTCCGGGTGCCGATCCGCGACATCCGCCCCAGCATCGGCGCCGGCTTCCTCTATCCAATACTCGGCGCGATGTCAACGATGCCCGGCCTCGCCGAGCGCCCGGCAGCGGTCGATGTCGATATCGATGTGGAAACGGGAAGGATCAAGGGGCTGTTCTAGGACTTGGGGACACCATCCTGTTTGCGGGCATTTTAACGTTCCGGACGCGCTCGCAAATCAACAACAGTCTGGAGCCGCCAATTTTCAGCAATATACGGGACCCGGTTTTCGCCGGGTCCCTTCATCATCTCAAGACCGCCGGTTAATCAGCCGGCCAGGTCTTTCTTCTTTTCTTCAAATTCCTGTTTGCCGATCTCGCCCCTGGCATAACGGGCCTTCAGGATGTCAAGCGCCGTATCGATACGTGGAGGCGGGCCCGCAGCGCCACCACCGGCGGGAGCGCCCATCTGGCGCACGAGCCAGACCACAAGGATGATGACTGCCGCAACGATGACCGCCATGAAGAGCATCATCAAGATAAAACCGGCGATGCCGGCGCCGCTGTTATCCCAGCCCCATCCATACATCATTTCAAAGCACCTCTGAAATTCGGGAACGGATAAATCCTGATATTCGGATAATTCCCGCGGGGGATGGCGCTGAAACAATCATCGGATCCGTCGCAGGGGCCAGGTTGCGAACTGTTCGAAGGCAAAATGGGGAACATCCGTCATTTCGCTTGCAGGCGCAACAGCGTAGTCGCAGATGCTGCTGCCAGCCTCAAAACAAGATTCTGGACCGGCTCATCGGTGGACTCAGGAGGCCGGAAGGGTGCCCGGTGCTGCGCCCAGGCGCGCCACCGCCGAGTCGACGCTGCTGTAGAAACGCTCAGGACCGAGCCGGTCGTAAAGGCCCTCGCGCCTGAGCACCTGGCGCACCGGCCGGTGCACGTTGGTGAAGACGCAGTCGAGGCCGGAGCTGCGCAGGTCCTCACAGAGGTCGTCGAGCATGATGACCGAGGTGGCGTCGATATCATAAAGCGCTTCCAGATCAAGCGCCACCACCATCGGCCGCGGGTCGGTGCGCTTCACCAGCCGTCGCAGGGCGTCGCGCACCACGTCGGCGCTGGCAAAGAAGAGCACCCCCTGGATGCGGTAGATGGCCACCCCCGGGTAGCGCTGCGCTTCAGGGTGCCGGTTGGCGTCCACCCAGGCGCCGGTCTTCTTCATCTTCGCCAGCGGCACGACGCGCGGCCGGCTGAGCTCGTTGGCGATCACCGCGAACGACAGCACTACCGCCAGCGCCAGCCCGGTGAGGACGCCGAAGATGAGCACGCCCAGCAGCGCCGGCAGGATCATTCCCAGGCTGTCGCGGCGGATGCGGGCGAAGCGCAGGATCTCCCGGATATTCAGCATGTGCCGGACGGCGAAGACGACGATCGCTCCCAGCACCGCCTCCGGCAGGTCGCGGAAGAGCGGGGTGAGGAACAGCAGCGTCATCACCAGGAAGGCGGATGCCGCCATCGGCGCGATCTCGCTGCGGGCGCCATTGCTGTCGTTGGCCGAGGAGCCGGACAGCCCGCCGGCGACGGCGATCCCGCCCAGGAGGCCGGAGCCCACATTGGCGAGGCCGGTGGCGCGCAGCTCCTCATCCGGGTTGATCTCGTACCGGTGGCGCTCGGCAAGCACCCGCGCCGAGCCCAGCCCCTCGGCGTAGGCCACCAGCACGATGCCCGCCGCGCCCGGGATCAGCGTTGAAAGATCCCCCCAGGAGATTTCCGGCAGCGCCGGCGTCGGCAGTCCCGCCGGCACGCTGCCCACGAGACTGACGCCGTGGCCGGAGAGGTCCAGCAGGAAGGCGGCGGTGATGCCACCCGCCAGCACCAGCAGCGCCGCCGGCACCTTGCGGGCGTAGCGGTTGACGATGATCAGGACGGCGAGGCTGGCGCCGCTCACGGCCAGCGTCGCGGGGTTGACGGCGCCCAGCTTGCCCAGCACCGACCAGACCATCCGGAAGAAGTTGTCGCTGGCCACCTGGATGCCCAGCAGCTTCGGGGCCTGGCGGATGATGATGATCAGCGCCAGCCCGAAGACGAACCCCAGCACCACCGGCCGGGCGACGAAATCGGAGACGAAGCCCAGGCGTGCTATCCAGGCGACCAGGAAGATGAGGCCGGCCAGGATGACGATGGCCGAGGTCAGCGCGGCGTAGCGCTGCAGGTTCGTGCCCGCCAGCGGCGCCACCGTCGCGGCGATGATCACCGCGGTGGAGGATGTGGACGATACGGCGACGTGCCGGCTGGAGCCGAACAGCGCGTAGATGAAAAGGCCTGCCGCTGCGGCATACAGTCCGGCCTGCGGTGGAACGCCGGCGATTCCGGCGTAGCCCATGCCTTCGGGGATCAGCAGACCGGCCAGGGCGATCCCGGCGACGATGTCCACCGGCAGCCAGCGGCGCTTGTATGCCGGCAGCCAGCGGGCGATGGCCAGGAAATCCGCCAGCCGGTTTGCCTTTATCCCGCTTGAATTTTCAGACCGGTTCTCACTCACGGCTACCCTCAGTGCATTGTTTCGAGACCGCCGACTAGCTCTTTAACAGCCGTTTCCGGTTTCCTTCCCGCGGCATTCGGGGAAAAAAGTGTGGCCTCCAAGGTTCCCGGCCATGATATCGGAAAAAGGATGCATGGGATGCAAGGCCTGCTGTGGCAAATAACCGCATTTCTGCCGGTATTTCTGGCCAGTCCGACGATGTATGCCGGCATGATCATGATTCTGGCCTCGCCGCACGCCCGCCAGCGCGCTTTTGCCGCCACTGTGGGATGCGCGCTGACGGTGATCGTGCTGGGACTTGTGGCCGTCAACGGGGAGGCGGCGGCCACGACGCCCGAGCCGCCTTCTACGGCTTCCGGCGTGATCGACCTCTTCATCGGGGTGGCGCTGCTGCTGCTCGCCGCGCGGAATATCCTTGGCGGGAAAGAACGAAAAAGCAGATTCAAGCCCAGGAACCCCGGCTCGGTGAAGCTCCGGTTGGTCAGATTTACAATTTTTGGGATCATCCTCACCATCGTCAATCCCACTTCGTTGACCGCCTTCATCGCCGCCGGCAAGCTGACCATCGATTCCGGCCTCAGCGACAGCCAGAAATCGGCGGCGATGATCATAGCCGGTTTTTACTATACCCTGCCGTTTCTGATACCGCTGGTTCTCAGTCTGATCGCGCCAAAGTACTCCGACCGGTTTCTGGCTTTTGCCCAAAAACTGCTGGCCAGATACGGGCGCTATGTGATTTTCGTGATCCTGGTGCTGCTGGGCGGGAACCTGATCAAAAAAGGCCTGGACATCCTGCTGTGACCCGGCGGCGCTGGCGAACGGCTAACGCGGGCCGCGGCGCTCTTTCCGCTGCCGGTCGCCGAGCAGTTCCAGCAGGACGAGGTATGCCGCCAGCCCCGCAGCCGTGAGGACAAGACAGGGCAGGGTAGGACGGTCGGCGGCGATGAGCAGGATCAGCGCGGCGATCAGCCCGCCGGTGCGCAGGCCGGCCTTGTGGGCCGATACCCACGCCGAAAGCGGGGTCGGGGTGCGGCTGGCAACGGACTTTATAACGGCGGCCGTCCGGCGCCGCGATGAGACGGCCAGCGCCGATGGTCCGGCTATGAAGGCGCCGCCGGCGGTGACGATCCCCAAGGCGAAAGCCGTGCGGAAGGCAGTTTTCAGGGAAGCGGTGAAAGCGTCGATGACGGCGGCCGCGGCCCCGGGGCTCACCTTTGTACCGGCCAGCGAATCCAGGAAGTATGAACGCACAGTGGCCAGACCTACCAGCATCAGCGCCGCGGATACGGCCACGCCGATGCCGGCGTTCAGGAGCGTCCGCCGGCGGCGGGGCGACAGCCATAGCGCCGCCGCCAGCAGGGATGCGGCCGCCAGCGGCAGAATCCATGCCAGCCGGTCCAGCAGCCGCAGCCAGCGCTGGGCTGCCGCCAGCTTCGCCGACTGGAACAGAGTCAGCTCCGGGCCGCCGGCTCCGGTCAGCGCGCCATCCAGGGCGGTTACTCCCCGTTGATCGAGATGCTGTCTGACGTCTCCCAGCAGCGCACCCAGATCGACGCTTATCGTGCCCTGGCTGGAGGTAACGGCGCCGCTCCCCGTCCCCAGCAGCACTTTCATCGCCAGCTGATGCGAGGTCCGGTTAGCCTCGATCCAGAGTCGTTGAAACCGGTCCGAAGCGATCACCTTCCTGACCTGGTCGTTGACGACGTTCTCCAGGCCCTGCGTCAGCACCGGCGCCAGGAAATCAGCCTGCGCCGGCAGAGCGTTTCTTGTCCGTCCTTCGATGTCGGTGCGGGTAAAGATCTCCTGGCTGAGGCGTGCGGCGGCGGCGTCCCGGATGGCCGGGTTCGCCGCCAGAGGGGCTACGGTGGAAACATATGTGTCCGTATCCGTGACCACCCGGTTGAGCCAGACGGCAAAGACCGAGAGCAGGAAAAGCAGGCAGCTCGCGATGACAGCCGCGGTGGCCAGCGCGTATTTCAGCCTGTGCTTGCGGGTATCGTGCTCGAAGTTATCGATGTCGGCATCCGGTGTTTTGCCTGCCCGGCATGGCTCTCCTGGAAAGCGGGCGTGGCCCTTGCGGACCGCGCCCGCGCCTGGCTAGGGTTAGCTGTTGGAGCCACGATTCACGCGCGGCGGTTTGCCGCCGCCCTAGGCTTCGGTGATATCACGCCCGTGAGCCGTCAGCGCCCAGATGACGGCAATCGCGATGGCGATGATCAGGATCGACCACAACGGATAATACGGCAGGAACAGGAAGTTCTCGATGCAGATGACGATGGCCATGAACACGCCGATGGCCCGCGCCCAGGTCGATCCGCTGAAGATGCCGATGCCGGCGGCAAAAACGATCACCCCTACGATCAGGTGGATCCATCCCCAGGCAGTCACGTTGAGCCGGAAGACATAATCGCTGGTCACTACGTAGAACTCGTTCCTGAAGATCCCCGCCAGGCCGGCAAGGATGTCAAAGATGCCCAGCATGATCAGGATGAAGGCGGCGAAACCGGTAAAGCCGATCGCCCAGCTGCTGGGTTCGTGCCTATGTACGGTTGGTTGGGACATCGCTTTCTCCTCTCCTTAAGCTATCCATCGCCATTGCAAAATGTCGCCGTTTGTTCCAGAACTGACGGCGTCTCGGTCTTGTTGTGAGCAAACCGTCACCTCCTCGGATCGCTGATGGTGGGACTTTCCTTCATTACGGGCAGATACCCGCTCGGGTAGAAAAATAACAGGGTGGAATCTCACACGACTGGCGCGGCGATGAATCTCCAACCGGATCCGGAT
>JAJYLK010000080.1 GCA_021787775.1 Actinomycetes bacterium
CGTCCGGCACCCCGAGCGCCTCGTAGATCCCGGACATCATCATGATCAGCTCGGCGTCGAGCGCCGGATCGGCCGAGCCGATCGCTTCGGCGCCCAGCTGGTAATGCTCGCGGAAGCGGCCGGCCTGCGGCCGCTCGAAACGGAACATCCGCTCGTGATACCAGAGTTTGACCGGCTGCGGCAGCTTGTGCATCCCGTGCTGGACGTAGGCCCGCACCACGGGCGCCGTCCCTTCCGGCTTGAGCGTCAGGCTGCGCCCGCCCTTGTCCTGGAAGGTATACATCTCCTTGCGGACGATGTCGGAAGACGAGCCCACACCGCGCTCGAACAGCGAAGTATCCTCGAAGGTCGGCGTGCTGATGCGGCCGTAGCCGGCAGAGGTGAAAATGCGCCGCGCCTCTCCCAGCACCCTTTCCCGCAGCGGCTGGTCTGGCGGCAGGACGTCGTATGTTCCCTTGGGCGCCTGCAACTACCAGTCCAGGTCGGTCAGGAAGGGGTTGTTCTCCTTCTCCTGTACCAGCGTCGTCGCGTTCCCGTGACCGGGATAAACAGGTGTCCGCAGCGGGAACATCAGCATCAGCTTCTTCACCGAGGCGGCCAGCTGTTCGAAAGACCCGCCCGGCAGATCGGTGCGGCCGACGGAGCCGTGAAAGAGCAGGTCGCCGCAGAACAGCCCGCCGGCGATATGATACGTGATCGAACCGGGTGAGTGCCCCGGCGTGGCCACAGCCTGCACTTCGATGCCGCCGGCCGTAAACGTCGTGTCGCCCTCCAGCCGCTGACCGACTGCCGCCGGCGTCACCTTCGGCATCCCGGGGAACAGCTCGTAGCGGTCGGGATCGCCCAGCACCATCCCCACCTCGCCGCTGCCCCAGATACCGGCGCCGGTGGCTGCGGCCAGCTCCGCGGTGGCGCCCAGGTGGTCGGCATGGCCGTGCGTGATCAGGATGGCGTCGACGCGGCTGCCGGCTTCGGCGGCCATGCGCCCGATCGCGGCACTGTCGCCGCCGGGATCGACCACGACCCCCGCGCCGGTGGAATCATCATGTATCAAATAACAGTTAGCCTGCAGCGGACCGAGCGCCGCGGCGGATATCTTCAGGCTGATTGCCGTTCCTTTCTCGGGAATGTCGGGTTTTAAGCTAACAAATTGCTACCGGTTTGGAAAGACGCAGGCTGGGGCGGGCCGCGTGCGCGCGGCTTTTTTGCCTGACCTTGAACCCGCGAGCCCCCGCGGCAACCGCAGGTTAAGTTCAGAAAAAACGTAGACTGCCATTAAACATTGTGATATCATTCCATACACGGATTGCGATGGCTGGCGGCTTCGGCCGGCCCGGCTGGTGCCGGACGCCATCCTCTCCGGTCCGTTACAGCGGACGGGAAATAGCCTCGCCGGGTTTGCCCGGCAGCGGGACTTTCTGTTAGGGGATGCTGGAGTAACGGGGGCTAAGCATTTGGGAAAGCCGGTCTGGCTGTCTTTTTAGGGCATGCTAGGTCGGCTTTGGCTTTTTTTGATTTAAGGATGAAGGAATGACCACATGACCAGGGGCGGGTGTTTTCTCCGAATAAATGGCACGGGTGTGCTGCTGCTTGCCGCCATCACTTTGCTGCTGGCGGCGGCGCCATCAGCGGCCTACGCGGCGGCGTGCGACCCCCACCTGAGCCAGCAGCCGGCTTCCGCCCGCTGGTCGAGCTTCGCCGATTACAGCGACCGCGTTCTCACCGTCGACCAGGCGGTCAGGCAGGATACCTGCACGCCCTGTTCGCTGCGGGTGGATGCGGTCCAGGCCGGCAGCGGTGTCCGCACCCTTACGCCAATGCCGCTCGACCTCGGCACCGTCTCGCAATCATCTCCGGGAAGTCTCCAGGTCCGCTACCAGGTGCCGCCCGGGGTAAACACGTTCGTCAGCAGCCTGAAGGCGACCTGCCTGGATAATGCGCCGGTCGCGGCGCCACGGCTCAACATCGAGCCCGCCTACGCGCTCGCCGATCAGGGCTGTCCGCCCGGGCCGGTTCCCGAACTCAGCGGCTTGCCGCTGCCGGCGGACCAGGACTACGGCACGCGCCGGTTCGTGGTGACGCTGACCGGCGCTGACGGCAGTCCCCTGACCGGCAGGCATGTGAAATGGTCGCTTTCCAACCCGGTGATGACTGAATTCTTCTTTACGGCGAGCAGCGACATCACCGACGCGCAGGGACAGGCCTACGTCGTGGTCTCGCCGCCGGTGTATCTGGTTGATATCGCACCTTACTTTTCCAAGAACTCCACCGAGGTCACGGCCCGCACCGACGACGGCGCGAGCGCCGGCGCCCTGTTCGTCTACACCCGCTGCGCGCCACCGGGCCAGGCGCCGCCCTGGGCATAGCGCCGGAGCCTTACCTGACCGGGACCAGGAATGGACGCCCCGGCATGCTTAGCGCCTGCGCGTGCTGAAAACCCATCCCGGTGAAAAAGCGATAGATCGTGGCGCCCACGTCGGCGAACTCCCCCAGGTAGGGTTCGTCCCGCGGCTGCCTCGCCGGCCTTCGGTTCCCTTCCTCACCCGCCGGCGCGGCTTCGAACAGCGACCCGCCCGGGGTGAATACGTCGGCGCCCAGCCGCGCCAGCAGCGGCACGAATTCGCGTGTATGATCGGTGCCGGGCGCCAGCGGATCGCAGCCGTGATCCGCCGTGATGATAAACAGGTCTCCGGGACGGCAGGCGGCGATCAGGCCCGGGATCGCGGCATCGACCCGCTGGAGGCCGGCGGCGAACCCGGCGGCGTCGTTGCGATGGCCCCACTGCATGTCAAAATCCACCAGATTGGTAAACACCAGGCCTTCGTCCAGCCCGCGCATCAAATCCGCGGTCTGCTTTAGACCATCTTCGTTATCGGTGGTCTTATGCTCGTATTTTACTCCCGAGCCGGCGTAGATCTGGAAGATCTTGCCGACTCCGTGAATCGGCACGCCGATCTCCGCCAGCAGGTTGAGATAGGTCCTGGGCGGCACCAGGGAAAAGTCCTTCCGCCGGGGTGTGCGCGTGAAAGCGCCGGGCTGGCCGGTGAAAGGACGGGCGATGACCCTGGCAACGGCGTGTTCTCCCCGCAGCAGCTCGCGGGCGATGCGGCAGTATTCATACAGATCCTCGACCGGCACGCTCTCTTCGTGGGCGGCGATCTGAAAAACACTATCGGCTGAGGTGTAAACGATCAGCCTGCCGGTGCGCAGCTGCTCCTCCCCCAACTCGGCGATGATCTCCGTGCCGGAGGCCGGCCGGTTGCCCAGCACTTCCCTGCCGGTGCGGCGCTCGAACGCGGCGATCACCTCCGGCGGAAATCCCCGGGGATAGACCGGGAACGGCGTGTCGGTGACCACGCCCATGAGCTCCCAATGCCCGGCCGTGGTGTCCTTGCCGCGCGAACGCTCCCTGAGCTTGCCGAACAGCGCCTGCGGACGGGGCACCGGCGCCACCCCTTTGAGCGGCAGGATATTCCCCAGGCCCAGCGCCCCCAGGTTCGGCAGCTTCAACCCGCCGGCGGCCCCGGCGACATGGCCGAGCGTATCGGCGCCCGCATCGCCGAACTCATCCGCGTCCGGCAGCGCGCCGGCTCCGACACCGTCGAGGGTGATCAGCAGACAGCGCAGCTTCGGACGGCTGAGCCGGCGATTGCGACGGTTAAGCGCCCACAACGGATTGAACTTCGACATCTGCCTCCCTCCCGATCCGCCAGCTAGCGTTTCGCCCGCGGATGGCTCTGGTAGTAAATATCTTTCAGCTTCTGCTGACTCAGATGCGTGTAGATCTCGGTGGTAGATATGTCAGCATGTCCCAGCATCTCCTGCACGCTGCGCAGGTCGGCGCCTCCCGCAAGCAGGTGCGTGGCGAAACTGTGGCGCAGCACATGCGGGCTCACCGTTTTTTTCAGGCCTGCCTTGCGGGCGTATGACGCCAGCAGGCGATGGATGCTCTGGCGCGTGAGCCCGCGGCCGAAGCGGTTCAGGAACAGGTGATCGCTTTTGATCGCCTTGCCGAGATGCGGACGGCCCCGCGCCAGGTAACGGCCGACCGCCGCCAGCGCCGGCTCACCCACGGGGACCACCCGTTCCCTGGAGCCCTTCCCCAGGCACCTGACGAAACCGCCCTCCAGGTCGACGTCGCCCGTGCGCAGCCCGATCAGCTCCGAGACGCGCAGGCCGGCGCCGTAGAGCAGCTCCAGCATGGCCGCGTCCCGCAGCGCGGCCGGAGCGCCGCCGCCCGGCTGCGCCAGCAACTGCCGGGTTTCACCCAGATTGAGCACCGTCGGCAGCTTTCTTCCCCGGCGGGGCGAAGGGATGCCGCTGGCAGGGTTGCCGCGGGCCAGCCCCTCGCGGTCGAGGAAACGGTGAAAGCTGCGCACGACGCTGGCCTTGTGCGCCAGCGTCGCCCGGGCCAGCCGGCACTCGCCGCCGATCAGCGTGTCCAGGTAATCTCGGATCTGGCTCTGGTCGATGCGGCTGGCAAAAAGTCCGCGTTCCTGCATGAACCCGTTGTACTGCCTGAGGTCGCGCCGGTAGGAAGCGATGGTATTGTCGGCCAGGCCGCGCTCGAACTGCAGATGGGAAAGGTACTCATCCACGAGCCTGTCATTGCTTTCTTTCACAAGACAGACATTCGGGTGCAGTGCGGGATTTTCCTTTATCGCGCAGGCATGCCAGCAGGCATGGCGGCCATGATCGGATTAGAAAGAGACGCCTGGCACGCCGAACTCAGCGCCAGGGTTCATGCTGTAGGGGATGACGCTCGAAAGCGGATAGTAAGGGCTGCCGATCGCCTCGGCCACGGCCACGTTGGTGATCTTGCCCTCCATGACGTTAACGCCGCCAGCCAGCGCCTCGTTCTGCCTGACCGCCGTGTTCACACCGAGGTTGGCCAGCTCAAGGATGTATGGCAGTGTGGCGTTCGTGAGCGCGTAAGTGGAAGTGATCGGCACGGCGCCGGGAATGTTGCCGACGCAGTAATGGATGACATCATGCACCAGATAGGTTGGCTGCGTATGTGTTGTCATGTGTGACGTCTCGGAGCAACCACCCTGGTCGATGGAGACGTCGACGATCACTGATTGCGGGATCATCTCTTCGACCATCTTCTCGGTCACCAGCTTGGGGGCGCGCGCGCCGGGGTTGAGCACGGCGCCGATGACCAGGTCGGCGCTGGAGACATGTTCTTCGATTGCCAGCGCCGTGGACATCACCGTTGTCAGTCTGCCCGAGATGTAACTGTGCAGCGAGCGCAGGTGATCGATATTCTTGTCCAGCACCACCACGTTGGCGAGCATGCCCGCGGCGATCTTGGCCGCGTTGGAGCCGACAATGCCGGCACCGAGGACAACCACCTTGGCCGGCGGCACGCCGGCGACGCCGCCCAGCAGGATGCCGCGGCCGCCGATCATCTTCTCCAGAAAGTACGCTCCCACCTGCGCCGCCATGCGGCCGGCGATCTCGCTCATCGGCGTCAGCAGCGGGAGGCTGCCATCCGCCATCTCGACTGTCTCGTATGCGATGCAGTTGGCGCCGCTGCCCATCAGCTTCTGGGCCAGCTCCGGCTGTGGCGCCAGGTGCAGATAGGAGAAAATGGTCTGCTTGGACTTCAGCAGCCCGACCTCTTCCGGTGAGGGATCCTTCACCTTGACGATCAGGTCGGCCTGATCGAACAGCTCCTCGGTCGTTTCGACGATGATTCCCCCCTGCCCGGCATAGCCTCCGTCGGAAAGTTTGCTGCCATCGCCCGCGCCCTTCTGGATCAGCACCTTGTGCCCGGCCGCCACCAGCTCGCGCATCCCGGCAGGCGTCAGCGCCACGCGGTATTCGTCGATCTCAACCTCGGATGGTATTCCGATAATCACTGTGCACCTCCGGGAGCGTCGTTTTTCGCCGAACTATCCG
>JAJYLK010000081.1 GCA_021787775.1 Actinomycetes bacterium
CTTCCATCCTGCGCGCCGGTGTGGTCGGTATCCTGGGACTGGCGGCGCTGCTTTTCTCCGGCCAGAGCGACCGCTACTATTTCCTGGCCCTGGCGGCAGCCGTTATCCTCACACTCAACCCTTACAGCCTGCTCGATCCCGGATTCCAGCTGTCATTCGGCGCCGTGCTGGCGATCTTTCTCGTGGCGCCACTGATGGCGTCCGCGCTGGCTTTCCTGCCGAAGATGCTGGCGGAGGCGTGTTCCATCTCGGCCGCGGCGGGCCTGGTGACAGCGCCGATCACGCTCGTCCACTTCCAGCAGATATCAATATTATGCGTGCCTGCCAACCTGTTTGCTGAACCCGCGGAAGGGCCGGTGATGCTGCTGGGCGTCCTGTCGATTGCGGCCGGCATGGTCAGCGCCGATCTGGGCTGGCTTCTCAACGCCGCCGCTTCCGCCTGCACGGGTTATGTCATCTTTGTGGCGCACTTTTTTGCCTCGCTGCCGGGCGCGGTCTACAGCGGCGCGGCGCCATCGTGGGCCGCGGTCGTCCTTTTTTACCTGGCGCTGGCTCTGGCAGTCGCCGCCGGCAGGACCTGCGGGTTCAGGACAGCAACTGGCTGGCTCAGGCGCCACCGGCGGCTGGTACTGGCGCTGGTACTGGCCGTGGTGCTGGCGGCCGGCTTCGCCTGTGCCGGCGGCCGGGCCGGACGGGCGCCGGCAGCTTATACTGTTTCCTTTCTGGATGTCGGCCAGGGCGACGCCGAGCTGATCCAGCTCCCGGGGCAGACAACCATACTGATCGATGGCGGACCCGGCTCCCAGGTGCTGGACCGGTTGCGGGAAAACGGTGTCGGGAGGCTGGATGCCATCATCCTGACGCATCCGCACGCCGATCATCTCGCCGGGCTGCTGGAGGTGCTGAAAAGCTATCCGGTGGCGTCTGTTTATGACGGTGGGCCACAGACCGCGAGCCCGATGTATCGTGACTTCCTCAAGCTGGTCAGGGACAGGAACATCCCTTACCGGGCGCTGAAACGGGGGCAGACGCTGACTTATGGCGGGCTGGCCCTCAAGGTTTACAATCCCGGAGACAGCCAGCGCCCGGACGATCCCAACGCGAATTCAGTGGTGATCGTGGCGAGCTTCCGGGGTCTTGATATACTTTGTCCAGGTGACGCTGAGGGCGATGTCCTGGGCACGCTGGGGCTGCCGCCGGTGGAGGTGTACAAGATCGGCCACCATGGCAGCAGCGACAGCGAGCTGGCACAGGTGCTGGAACTGGTAAAACCTGCGGTTGCGGTGATCTCGGTCGGCGACCCCAACGATTACGGACATCCGGCTGCCGATACGCTGACAAAATTGAAACGGGCCGGGCCCGAAGTCTTCCGCACCGACCATCAAGGCACCGTGCACGTGTCGCTGACTGGCGCGGGCCTGCAAGTAACCACGGACCGTTAGGATCGGGCGTCCGGAGCAGGCTTTCGGGAACGCACCCGGGATTTGCCGGCAGCGCGGTGGTATCCGCAGAAGCCGGCCGGTTCCGGCAGCGGAGCGGTATCCGCAGAAGCCGGCCGGTTCCGGCAGAGCGGCATCCGCAGAATCCGGCCGGTTCCGGCAGGCTGGAAGACTCGAGGAAAAAATGGCTGCAAAAGCAAAAAAACAGGATGCGTTAAAACCGGTTTATCTGATTACCGGCAGTGACGGTCCCAAGGTGGAGATGGCGGTGCGCCGCCTGCGCGACCGCGTGATCGCCGATGCTGGCACCGACATGAATGTCGATACGTTTGACGCCGCCGATCATGGCGCTATGGAAGTGATCCAGGCTGCCAGCACGATGCCGTTCGGCGCTGGCGTCCGGCTGGTGCTGGTAAAAAACGCCGGCGCCTGGACCAAGGCGGATAAAGACGCCCTGGTTACTTTCCTGGCCGATCCTCCGCCGCAAACCGTGGTGGCGCTGACCGGCGGCGGCATCCGGAAAAACGAGGGCCTGTTCAAGGCGGTGGAGGCCGCGGGGATGGTGCTCTCCTTTGAAGCGCCGCGTGCGGGGAACCTGCCGGGCTGGGCGCAGGAACAGGCCAGGCAGCGCCGGTTGAAACTGGCGCCGGACGCGGCTCAGCGGCTGGTGTTCCTTGCCGGTCACGACCAGCGGGCCATCGCCAGCGAGCTGGACAAGCTGGGCGCGTATCTCGGCGGCGGCGGTGTAACGGTGGAGGATGTCGACGAGGTCTGCTGGGTGTCGGCCGAGGTGCGCGTCTGGGATCTTACCGATGCTCTGGGCGCCCGGGACCGGACGCTCGTGTTTCGCCAGCTGGAAGCGCTGCTGGCGGACCGGACCGCGCCGGCCGCGGTTTTCTATCAGATCGCCCGGCACCTGCGCATGCTGGCCAGCGTCGTGGAGGCCGGCGACAGGGGGGAGGACCCCGGCAAAGCGGCGCTGGCTCTTGGCCTGAAGCCATATCCGGCCAGGAAGGTCGCCGAGCAGAGCCGCGGCTTCTCCGCGGAAGGGCTGCGGGAGTCGATCAGGCTGCTGTCCGGGCTGGACGCCGACCTGAAAGGAAGAAGCGACCTGAGGCCTGACCTGGCTCTGGAGATCGCGGTCGCCAGGATCCTGGACGCGGTCGCTTAACCGCGGACTTCACTCTCCCCGGCGGCTTCATCGTCCTCACTGGCGCCTGGCTGGGCACCGGCCGGCAGGACGCCTGTTGCCGCCGCCGGCTGCCTCGAGGCGTCGAGGTCGAAGAAAAACAGGGCGTAGACGACCACGAAATAACCCATGACTATGCTGGTGGCGACGGCGAAGGCGATGTCGGCCGGGAAGGCGCCCCGCTCCACGTTGATGGCGTTGATGAGGGTTGCTACAATCTGTGCCATGATGCCGAAAACGAGCGAAAAGCCCAGCACTTTCCACCAGCGGTTTTTAACCACGTCCATGCTGTAACGCGCGGCGCCCCAGCCGCTCTTGCCGTAGAGGAGCACCGCCTGGATCGCAAAGGTCCAGTAGATGTAGAACACGATCATCGGCACCACAAAGAAGACGAACAGCACCGATAGCAGAACCTGGATCATCAGTAACGTCAGGATGGCCGCCGGCCATCGGGCCAGCGCCGGCCGGAGCGCTTCGCGGTAGTCGATCCTGCCGCCCTCACTTGCCGCTTTGGCTACCAGCACGATCGCCATCACCGACAGCGTGCTCATCAGCGAGCCGAAGAAATGGACCGCCAGCGATACGCCCGACAGCTCGGCCACCGCCTGCGCGAAGCCCGCCCGGTCGACCTGGTCGGACTTGTTGTTGCTGATCAGGTTTTCCTGCTGCGTGAGAAAATCCTGCTGGCTGCTGAGGATGGGCGCGCGGTTGACCCCCCAGACAGCCACCTGCAGCGGCACCTGCACGATCAGGATGATGATCAGGATGGCGCGGAAATGCTCGGTGAAGATCTTCCAGGAGTCTGTCAGGATCTCACCGAGTGAGATCCCGGGCCTGGCTGCGGCGGACTGATTCATCGGTTATCGGCTCCCGTCGTCTGTTTGGCTTGCTGGCTTCGTGTAGTTTTATCAGTTATTTTGACGATTTTGAAACCAGAAGGCTGGTTTTGGCATCTAAAGTGATTGAATGTCCGCGATGCGGTTCACTAACTTTTTCCCGAAGGAGCTTTTTTATGCAGAACGTTCTTATCTTTCTGTCCCTGGGACTCGCCGGCGGTTACCTGCTGATGCGGCTGAATTCTGCCCGCCGCCTGCGCGCGGCCGGCGTGCGCAATGTGGGGGTCGCCGAGACCGTGAGGCTGATCGAGGAGCAGAAGGCGGTGGTGGTCGACGTGCGCGAGAAGGGCGAGTACCGCGCCGGACGCATCCCGAATTCGCGGCACATCCCGCTGGGGCAGATCAGCCGCCGGGTCAAGGATCTGGAGAAGGTCAAGGGACGTCCGATCATCGTCAGCTGCCGCAGCGGCCGCCGTTCGGCCGTGGCCAGCATCGTGCTGAGCAAGCACGGCTTCAGCGATGTATATAATCTCAAGGGTGGCGTCACGGCCTGGAGCAGGGCCAAAATGTCGCTGGAAAAGTAGCGGCGGCGCCATACCGGCAAGCGATCAAAAGTGAAGGAAAAGTGAAGGTGAGGCCATGAAACCGGAAGTCAGCATGTACTGCACCGAGACCTGCCGTTTCTGCAATGCCGCCGAGGCGCTGCTGAGGAACAAGGGTGTGCATGATATAAACAAGATATATATCGATCTCGATCCCGGCGGGCGCGATGCGCTGGCGGAGAAGACCGGCCGGCGCACTGTACCGCAGATCTTCGTAGGCGATTACCACGTCGGCGGATACGACGACCTTTCGGCGCTCGACCGCGAGGGTAAGCTCGATTCGCTGCTGGCAGGCGCGTAAAGCCGTTCCCGCCGCCTGGTGAATCATCGGCCGGATGCGGCCAGGCCGCTGGGCCAACGACTGGCAGGCCGGCCGGCGTCGGGGCCCGTACGGGCCTGCTACTTGCCGATCCGCGTCATCGCCACCATGGCGTTCAGGCCGATCTCCTTGTCATCACTGCGGGACAATTTCTCAAGGTGGGGGATGGCGTCCTCGATCAGCTCGGGACTGGTCATGCCGATGATGCCGATGGCCATGATCGCGTTCTTCACCACGGTCGGATCCCGGCTCTGCAGGTAGCCGATCAGCTGCGGCATGTGCTCGCGCACCAGTTCCGGATAATTGAAGCCGATGGCGCCGAAGGCGAAGACGACGCCGCCGCAACTGGTCTCCTTGGCATGTTTGAGCACGCTGACCAGCTGCGGGAAGTGTTCCTTGATCAGTTCGGGAGAGTTGACGCCGATCTTGCCGAGCGCGTGCGCACCCGCCTCGCGCTCGTCCTCACTGTCTGAATCCAGCAGCCGGAACAGTTGCGGCAGCTGGTCCTCGACCAGGTCCGGGAAATTGAAGCCGATGTTGCCGATGGCGTAGGCGGCGTCCTGGCGGATGAACGGGTCGGGCTCGTTCAGCATCACCCGCAGGATCGGCAGCACCTCCTCCGACTTGTCCCGGTAATTGAACACGAGATTGCCGAGAGCGCAGACGCCTTCCGACTTCAGCCCCGGATTGTCGTTGAGCAGTTTCATGATCGTGCCCGTGTGGCCGTACACATCTTCGGGATGGTCGAAACCGTAGCGGCCCAGCACGTTGAGGATGCCGCGCCGCGTCTCGTCATCGGATGTATCCAGCAGGCGGATCAGTTCCCTCACCGCCTCTTCCCGGTGCTGATAAAGCAGCTTTGAGACTTCGCCGAAGCGTTTCCGGGCCAGCATTTCTTCCAGCTGCCTGTTGTCCATGTAGCCGTATCCTTTCTGGTCTGGTCGCGCGGACTCCGCGTGCGGAGCCCGGCGGCAAATATCTTATACCCTTTTTCGCGCCGCGTCTGCGGCTGCCGGGCGGTTAAGTCCGCTGGCGGTGGGGAATACTAAATTTCCCTCAAGCACAAGGAGAAGGGATCATGCCGCGCGCCATCTGGTCAGGACCGATAAGTTTCGGGCTGGTTAACATACCGATCAGCCTTTATCCGGCAACGAAGAGCAGGAACGTCTCTTTCCGTCAGCTGCACGCCGAGGATAACACGCCCATCAACTATGCCAAGGTATGTCCGGCCGATGAGAAGATCCTTGCCAGTGAAGAGATAGTCAAGGGCTACGAGTTCGAGAAGGGCCGCTTCGTGGTGATGGAGGACAGGGATTTCGAGGCGGTGACCGTGCGCAAGGGCCGCGCCATTGAGATCATCAATTTCGTCAATCTGACTGAGATAGACCCCATCTATTACCAGAAGTCTTATTACCTGGCGCCACAGGATACCAGCCTCAATGCCTTCCGCCTGCTGGTGGAAGCGATGATGCGGCAGAACAAGGCGGCGCTGGC
>JAJYLK010000082.1 GCA_021787775.1 Actinomycetes bacterium
TGATGGGGATGTTGCTTTCGGCCCTGATCAGCCGGCAGACATCGATGCCGCTCATGCCGGGAAGCATGATGTCCAGTACGATCAGGTCGAACTGATGCTCGTGGAAGCTGGCTAGCGCTTCCTCGCCGTCGCGAGCCTGCTCGATCTCATACCCCTCTTTTTCCATGGGGTATGTCAGCAGCTTCTGGATGGCCTCCTCATCGTCGACCAGCAATATCCGGGGAGTCCGGTTCTCGTTCAAGCGCTAACCTCCTGGGAGCCTGCCGTAATCAGCGGCCGCACGCGGAACGCCGCACCCATTCTGGCGGCGATGCTGCGGCAAGCCTCGATGTCGACCTCTGGAAGATCGACAACACTCAGCGTCACTTCGATCCCCGCGCGGATGCAATCTTCGGCGAATCCGATCACCGCGCGAAACGCTTTGCTGAAAATCGGCCGGCATATCTGATTGTAGACTTCCGAATTGTGGGCCACAAGGCTGATCGATACCGCATCCAGGCCGGCGCGCGCCAGTCTGGCGGCGACATCGACCTCCGGATTGATGAGCGCCGCCTGTCCGTTGGTGTTGAGCCGCGAGCGAATTCGCCTCAGGTGGAGCCATTCCGTGATCTGCAAAACCGCATCCAGCCGCAGCGTCGGCTCACCCAGGCCGCAGAAAACCACCTCATCGGCGGGGCCCTCCAGGAATTCGTACTCCAGGTCGCGAAGCACATCCGGGACTTCGGGTTCGCTCTCAAGCCTGAGATCGCTGCCATAGACGCTGCCGGCAAACCGGGCCAGGCAAAAGCTGCAATCGGAAGAGCAGCGATTGGTCAGATTCAGATAGATGTTGTTTTTCGCGCGGTATACGCTGGTCGTCCCCATAGATGTCTTCCTTCTTTTTCGGGTTCCTGCGGGCCGGGGCATGCGGCTCCAGGGAGCCGGGTCAGGCCAGGCTGCGCTCCCGCAGCCAGTTGAGGCCTTCGTAGGCTTTCTGCCGGGGCATTTCGAATGTGACTGTCACTTCCTGGGAAAGGGCGCTCAGGGCCCGCATGATCGGGGCGAAATCGATCCTGCCCTCGCCCAGCGGCAGGTGCAGATCCTCGTAATATGTGTTGCCGCCCACGTTGTCGTGGATATGGATGTGACCGATGCGGTCGGGGAACGCCTCGATGAAATCCAGCGACTTGTTCCGCTCGCTGAGAAGTTCGCTGTGCCCGATGTCGACCGTCAGCACAGCTCCCGGCACAGCGTCCAGCAGCTGCCGCATGTCTGCGGCGTCCTCCGCGGTGTTCTCGCAGGCGATGCTGGCGCCGTAAGCGGAAGCCAGCTCCTGCAGCCTGCCGATCTCGCGCAGCTTCAGCTCGATCCTTTCGGGTGTGTTGTCCTTCGAGACCGGCGACAGTATGGGATGGATGGTGATCGTGCGCGGCGCGAACGCCTCCGCGTACCTGACCGATTCCTCAATCCTGGCAAGCCCCTGCGGGTCATCAACGCGCAGGTCGGGACCATGGGCGACGAAGAACATCCCCGCCTTGCGCGCCCCCCTGAGGATCTCCCGCTCCTCGGAGCGGATCTTGTCCATCTCGTTCAGGTTCAGGTCGGCAAAATCAAACCCGTGGCCGGCAAGAAAGCTGATTCCTTCCCGCGAAGCCGCCTGGCCTCCGAACCTCAATCTACCCATATGTCATCATCCCGGTCATGCGATCCATTAATAATTGTACCTGCAAGCAAGGATGAGGCCAAAGTCCGCCCGCGGGAAAGATCGATCATTCAATTAAGTGCGGAAAGGCTCCGATATTATTATTGAAAAAGGGAGCCCGCGGGAAGAAGCCCACACACGGATTTGAATGGCTCTCACTGACATGAAAATTGATCTCATGACGCCCATCGATGTACAGGAATTGTCGCCGCGAAATCGCCTTGAGCGAGCCCACAGGGTCGAGCGGCTAAGAGCATCTGTGGCCTCGCACAGCTACGGCGTCGATTCGGAACTGATCGCCAGAGGGATACTGCGTGAAGCTTATCTCAATGCCAGTTCCCGGCACCGTAAGCAGTAGCAAAGCACCTCCGGCGATAACCCCGGAGTTCCAGCGCGACGGCGCTCAGGGCAGCAGCGCGGTCATCAGCATCCTCTCCACCAGCTCTTCATAACCGATGCCGGCCGCGGCAGCCTGTGCAGGCAGGTCCGAGGTGGCGGTCATTCCGGGGATGGTGTTGATCTCGGTCAGTTGCGGTGCGCCATCCGCGCCGATGATGAAATCCACCCTGCTGAACCCGCGGCAGCCCAGCGCCCGGTGTACCTGCGCGGCCAGCTCCCGGGTCCGGGCGCAGACCGGCTCAGGCAGCTCCGCCGGCACGATGAAACGGGTGCCGCCCTCGCTGTATTTGGAGTTAAAGTCATAGAAGTCGGCGCCGGGTACGAGCTGCAGCACCGGCAGCGCCGTAAGTTCGTCCTCCGATTCCAGCAAGCCCACGGTCACCTCATCGCCCTCGACAAACTCCTCGGCCAGCGAGGGGCCGAAATCGCCGTGCGTGGCGTGCACCACTTCCGCCAGCTGAGTAGAGCTTTCCACCTTTGCTACTCCCAGGCTTGAGCCCTCCTCGCACGGTTTCACCATCACAGGAAAGCGGAGCCGCTCGGCGGCGTCGCTGATGGCGGCCTCCAGCTCGTGGACGCCATCGAAGATGGCGAACGCGGGCGTGGCGATGCCATGCCAGGCCGCGACCTGCTTCGTGCGCACCTTGTTCATGCCCGTGGCGCTGGCCAGAACCCGGGAACCGGTGTAGGAGATACCGAGCAGCTCGAGCAGTCCCTGGATCGCGCCGTCTTCCCCGAATTTCCCGTGCAGGGCCAGGAAAGCCACCTCCACGCCCTCGCGGTCCAGCGTGCGGGCCGCATCGCGGTCCACATCGACGCCGACCGCGTCGTAGCCGAGTGCGGTCAGCGCCTCCAGGCAGCCCGACCCCGAGCGCAGGGAGACCTCCCGCTCGCGGGAGAGTCCTCCCATCAGGACGCCGATGCGTTTGTTTTTCAGCTCTGCCGGTTTCATGACAATACGGTTTCCGGATGACATGCGCGCAAACTGCGGATGACATTATATCCCACTGCGTTCTCCGCCGCGCCGGAATTGGTCCGGTCGCTTTTTTTCCTGCAGGTCGGCGAGTATGATTAGGGTGGTGGCGGCGACCGGCACCCTTCACCCTCCGGGAGAAACAATAGCCTTTCACGACAAGAAGTGGTTGCGACATGCCGCTCGGGTTGTATTTGCTGGCGGCATCTTTATTTTCGTCGGCATGCTGCTCAGGCGCGAGTTGGACAACGGCTGGGCCGACATTTTCGCCATCGGCAACGGCAAGCTGGACATCATTCCGCTGGCGGTCACCATCCTGCTGGTTGGGTTGACTTATGGCAAAAAGGGTTTGCGCTTCGCGGCGCAGATCGTTGTGATCGGCGTGGTGTTCCTGTATCTGGGGCGCGCCATCCATCACGACTGGAGCCAGATCACGGGGCGCGAATGGGATTTCAGCATCCCCTGGATGGCCGTCTCCTTCATTTTTATGTTCGGCCTGTATGTCTGCCATTCGAGCGGCTGGCTGCTGATCCTGCGCCGCTTCGACCACAGGGTAAAGCATCTGCCCGGCACCTTCGTCTGGTCCAAGTCGCTACTGGCGCGCTACGTTCCCGGCAACGTGCTGATGGTGGTAGGCCGGATCATGATGATCGAGCCCTTCGGCGTGCCCAAGCGCATTTCGCTGACCACCATCGTCTACGAACAGTCGCTGCTGGCCACTGGATGCGCCACGGTGGTTTCAGTTGCGCTGCCGCTTTGGCCCAGCGTGCGCACGCTGTCGCCGGTGATTCCGGTCATCGGCTTGCCCGTCGTCTGGCTTGTCCTGCTGCTGCCGCCACTGGCGATCACCGGACTGCATCCGGCTGTGCTGGGCAAGGTCGGCAACTTCCTGCTTGCCAAAGCCGGCCGCGAGCCGATCGAAGAGTTCCTGCCGTTCAAGACCGTACTGGCGTTCGTGTTGTATTACTGCTTCACCTGGTCGGTGGCCGGCATAGGCCTGTTCTCGCTGCTGCGGTCCGTCACGGAGGTCGGCATCACGGACCTGCCGGTTGTGATCGCCAGCGTCCCGCTCGCCTGGCTGCTGGCGATGGTTGTTTTCGTGTCGCCCAGCGGCATCGGCGTGCGAGAGCTTGTCTATGCAAGCACGCTGGCCTTTGCCTTCAACCACGAGGCGGGCGTTGCTTCCGCTTTCGCCATACTGGCGCGGTTGTGGCAGACAATGATCGAGGTGTCTTTTGCGCTGGTTGTCATGACTTTGGTTAAAAAATTCTATCCCGCTCCCGGCAAGGAAAAACCGGAAGCCGCCGCTGTCAAAGCCGTCGAAGAGCCGGCTGAGGTCTCTGCCGATTCTGTCCCCTGATTTTACGCATTTCTTACAGGTGCGCCCGCCGTCCCGGCTCCGGCACACTTTCCCTGTGATATAATTTTTTCATGATAACCATGCTCTGGACGCACCGCGTCCGCGGCCGACGGAGGAATCCTGTATGTTCTTTTTCCCCTATTTCAATCCGGCGTTCATGGCGAGCATGATCATTCTCGTCCCCGGGATCATCCTTGCCGCCTACGCCCAGCACAAAGTTAAACGCACCTACGCCGAATATTCGCAGCAGCCGGCCGCCAGCGGTCTGACGGGGGCGCAAGCCAGCCGCCAGTTGCTCAACCAGGCCGGTCTCACCGATGTCACCATCGAGGAGATACCCGGGAATCTCACCGATCATTATGACCCGCGCGAACGGGTGCTCAGGCTTAGCCAGAGCGTGGCACGCGGCCACTCGCTGGCGGCGCTGGGCGTGGCCGCGCACGAAACCGGCCATGCGCTGCAGGACGCAAACGGCTATGTGCCGCTCAAGGTCCGCTCGTCACTGGTGCCGGCAGCCCAGTTCGGCTCCAATTTCGGCTGGATGATCTTCATCATGGGCCTCTTCATCAGCAGCTTCCGGCCGCTGATGACGATCGGCATCGTCATCTTTACCGCCGCGGTCGTTTTCCAGATCGTCACCCTGCCGGTGGAGCTGGATGCGTCCAGCCGGGCGCTGCGGCTGCTGCAGTCAAACGGCATCGTCGTCTCCGGCGAAGCCGAAGGCGCCCGCAAGGTCCTCAGAGCGGCGGCGCTCACTTATGTGGCCGCGGCGCTGATGTCGATCCTGATGCTGGTGCGCATGCTCCTCCTCAGCCGCAGAAGCTGACCCGGCGGCGTGCGAGCACGTCCCGCTTCCGGCCGGACGGCTGGCGGTTCGACCCGGCAGGCGTTACTAAACAGATACGATATCGAGGCGGTCTTCGGACCGCCTTTTTTATGTCATCGCGGCTGGAGTTTGCTACCTGCCGCGAACCCTTAATATAATTTCCCAGTTGGACAGACATCCGGCTGGTGCGGCCCCATCCCTAGAGCGGAGAACTGCATGAAGGTCCTGGTCACTGGAATCACCGGCTTTGCCGGCGGCCATCTGGCCGCGTATCTGCGCGGCGAGGGCATCGAGGTCTCCGGGCTGGACCTGCGGCCCGCGTCGGAAGAGTTCAACGATGGCTTCGGTGACGCGCCGCCGCCGGTCCATTGCTGCGATCTGGCCGATTCCGGCCGGGTGGCGGAAGTGCTGGTGCAGGAACGGCCCGAGGCGATCGTGCATCTGGCGGCCCGCGCGCAGGTGGCCGGCGCCTGGGAAGATGCGGTCGCCATCACCCAGAGCAACGCCGTCTGCACCCAGTCACTGATGCAGGCGATTCGCCAGACCGTGCCGCAGGCAAGGGTGCTCCTGATCAGCTCCAGCGAGGTCTACGGCAAGGTGCCGCCGGAGCAGATGCCGATCGACGAGCAAA
>JAJYLK010000083.1 GCA_021787775.1 Actinomycetes bacterium
TTCCCTCCCGCAGCTCTATCTCCGCGCGCACTTTAGCCAGCGCTCTCCGGATCAGGCGGGACACGTGCATCTGTGATACGCCTATGTTCGCTGCTATCTGCGACTGAGTCAAGCCTTGGAAGAATCTTTGGTGCAGGATGCTGCGCTCCCGGGGGCTCAGCTGCTCCATGCCGGGCTCCAGGATGATACGCCGCTCGGCCACGTCAAACCCCGCCTCATATTCGCCGATCGATTCCATGGGCGAACGTTCGTCCTCGTCGTCGCCGCCGATACGGTGGTCGAGCGACAGCGAACTGCGTGAGCGTCCGGCTTCGATCGCTTCCATCACGTCCTCGACGCTGGCATCGACAGCGTCGGCGAGCTCATGGACAGTGGGGGCGTGGTGATTGCTGCCCGCCAGCGAACCCGATACCTGCTCCAGGCGCATGTTCAGCTCCAGCAGGCCCCGGGGCACCTTTACCGCCCAGCCCTTGTCCCGGAAATAACGCTTGATCTCACCGATGATGTTGGGAGTCGCATAAGTGGAAAGGGCCACGCCGCGGCCGGAGTCGAAGCGGTCGATGGCCTTGATCAGCCCGATGCAGCCTACCTGCACCAGATCTTCAAGCTGTTCGCCGCGCTGGCAGTAGCGCCGGGAAACGCCGTAGACGAGCGGCAGATAACGTACGATCAATTCGTCGCGCGCCCGGTTGTCCCCCATTTCATGATATTTGCGCAGGAGTCGTTTTTCTTCCTGGCGTTTGTGGCGGACGCCTGGTGTTACCGGGCTGGCCGTGCAAGTGACTGCGTTCATCTGAAACCTCCATCGAATCTGCCTTTCCCTCACGGAAAAGGACTTGGCTTCCATTTTCGATAGTGGTTACCCCCTGTGGCTGCGTGCCTGCCGACCCCGTTCGTGCCGGAAAAGCTTCAGGCAACGAGCCCCCTGATTCCCGCCGTGCCAAAGACGGGGGAAATTGTAACTACCCGCCTTCTCTCAAGCTAAACCAAACCAACAATTTTATACTATGTAGTTGACTGGAGGCTTTTGCGGCTCCGCGTCATGCTCCAGCTCACGCTCGATCTCGGCTTCCTTTTCGGCGGCGGCCTTCTTGCCGGCATCCACCGCCACTTCCAGTTTCTTCTGCCACTCTGCCTGCGACCGCTTCAGCTCCTCGGGCAGGTTGGACAGCACCGTCATGATGTCCCTGCCGGTCTCGGCGCTGCGCTTCTGGGCATAAGCCACAACCGCTATCGCGGCGAGTCCGGCCACCGTGCCAAGCCCGGACATGAACCGCCCCATCACAATCCCCTCCGTCCGGACCAGAGTGACGACACTGCGCCGGAAACACCCGCGGACAGCCCCGCTACCTTTTTCACCGGCGTCGTGATCGCCAGCTGCACCGCCTTGCTGGTCGTCTCCACCCGGTCGGTGACGTCGACCAGGGTGCCCATCATGTCGTCAGCTTTCTTCAGCTGGCTGTTGACCTCGTCCATGGTCACCTGCAGCTGTGAGAGCAGCGGGATGACTTCCTCGTCCAGCCTCCCGAGAAACGTGTTGATCTTGCCGAATGTCCCCCCGACCTTCATCAAGACAAAAGCCAGCGCAAGAGCAGTGATCACGAGAAAAAAGCTCAGCGCCGCTTCGAGAACCGCTGTCCAGTCCATGAGGATGTTCCTCCCGTGTTTTGACGGCGTAGCCTGTGTATCTTAACACAGTTAAAACATCCTTTGTGATGCTGTGTCTCAAGAGTCCCTCCCATCTTATTTCGGTTCCTGCCTCCGGGTGAAGGTCCAATATAGCGTCCGGCGGTTAATATCGTAATCGGGGTATCCCCCCTTCTTCGCGGGCGGAAAAACCCCGAGAAGGCGCGGTGTTTCAGCCAGGCTTCCCCTATTCCAGAGTGTTTGAGGTAAGATGTGAAACATGACGGGCACTTTTGATGAAGTCTCCCAAGGCAGTCAACTGCCGCTGCATCCGCCGCACGGCGAGGCGATGTATCAGACGCTGTTCGAGCATGCAGGCGACGCTATCCTGGTCGTCCATGCGCAGACCGGCAAGATCGTGGATTACAACCCCTCTGCCGTGCAACTGACCGGATTCAGCGACGGCGAGCTCGACGGCATGAGCCTGAGCGATATCTGGGTTCCCGACGAACCGGCGACCGCCGCTGCGGCGCTGCTACCCGGCCTGGCGCCAGGCATCGCCAGAGGCAGCCACCGGCGCAAGAACGGCGCTCTGCTGCCGGTCGAAGTCAATTCCCGCCTCATCGAGTTCCGGGATGAAGAGCTCCTGCTGCTGATCGTCCGCGACCTCAGCAGCCAGCAGCAGGTCCGTATCCAGGCAGGGGGAACGGTCGGGAAGAGCGACGCCAAAGCCGTAGCCCAGGCCCGCAGGGACGTCAAAGAGCTGGCGCAGTCCAAAGAGGACCTGGCCATCCTGTTCGACATCTCGTCCGCGATCAGCAAAGAGATCGAGCTGGGCAAACTGCTCGACCAGGCGCTGGCGATGATCACGCATCTGGGCTCATTCGACGTACAGCGCAAGGGTGCTATTTTCCTGGTCGAGGACGAGCGGCTGGTGCTCGCCGCCCACCTCGGGCTTGACGAGGCTTTCTGCGCGGCACACAAGAGTCTGAAAACCGGCGACTGCCTCTGCGGGCTTGTGGCCAGCACGGGCGCGCAGCTGGTTTCGGGGAATATCGCCAAGGACAAGCGGCATAGTATCAAGTACCCCGGCATGATCCCGCACGGGCATGCGATCGTGCCGCTCAGCACCGGCGGCAACACCGTGGGCGCGCTTTGCCTCTTCCTGCCGGCCAACAAGGGCGTGGACGAGCGCAAGCTGCGGCTGCTCATGGCGATCGGCAACCAGCTGGCGGTGGCGATCGAGAAGATCAATCTCTACGAGAAGACCAGGAAGCTGTCGCTGCACGATCCGCTGACCGGTCTGGCCAACCGCCATTTCATGAACATCAGCCTGAAGAGCAACATGGCCGGCGCCAAGCGCTCCGGCCGGCCTTTTTCCCTGATCCTGCTCGACCTGGATCATTTCAAGCAGTACAACGACAGCTTCGGCCACGTGGCGGGGGACAAGCTGCTGTCGGATGTGGGCAGCCTGATGAGCCGTGAGGTGCGCGAGGTGGACCTGATCGCCCGGTATGGCGGAGAGGAATTCCTGATCATCCTGCCCGATACCGGCGAGCAGGAAGCGCTGGAAGTAGCCGAGCGCATCCGCGACTCGATCATCGGCTGCGAGTTCAGCTACTCGCGCCAGCGGCCGACGACGCGCATCACCGTCAGCGCCGGCGTGGCGACGTACGAAAGTTCGGTTTCAGAGGTCGATGTGCTGGTAGCGCGCGCCGATGCGGCGCTATACCGCGCCAAGGAAAACGGCCGCAACCAGGTCCTGCCCTGGCTGACCAGCGGCCGTTAGGCGGACTCAGCCGCCATCCCGCGACGGGCCGACCGGATCACTCCGCCGGCAGCAACCGTCTCGCCGCGGTAAAGCACGGCTGACTGCCCCGGCGCCACCCCCAGCACCGGCGCTTCGAGCTCCAGCTTCCAGATTTCACCGGCGGTTGCCAGACGCGCCGGCACCGGCGGGGAGTTGTACCTCAGCTGCGCCAGCAATCTCTCACCCTCTGCCACCGGGACGAACCGGTTGACACCGGTGATCTCCACCGAACTGACCGCGAGCTCGGCGCGCGTGCCCGCCACGACGATATTGCGCTCCGGGATGGTGCCGAGCACATACAGCGGCTCCGGAGCGCCGCCACCGAGGCCGCGGCGCTGGCCGACGGTATAGTCCTGATATCCCTGGTGGACACCGATCCTGGCGCCGCTCGCATCGACGATCTCCCCCTTGCCGGGGAGCGGCAGCTTTCGCTGGTTGATGAAATCCCGCAGGAAAAGGCGATAGTCGCCACCGGGGATGAAACAGATGTCCTGACTTTCAGGCCGTTCGCTGGTCACCAGCCCGGCTGAGCGCGCCAGTGCGCGAGTTTCTTCCTTGCGGTATCTGCCCAGCGGAAAGCGGATCCGGGCCAGCGTTTCCGGATCGAGCCCCCAGAGCATGTAGCTCTGATCCTTGACGGTGTCCGCGGCGCGCGCCAGCACCGGACCGGCGCCAGTCTGCCGGACCTGCGCGTAATGACCGGTAGCAATGCTGGCCGCACCCAGCCGCGCCGCCAGCTCCAGCAGCAGAGGAAAGCGAAAGCCGCCGTTACATGCCGTGCATGGATTGGGCGTCCTGCCGCTAAGGTATTCCCTGGCGAAGCCTGCCACCACATCTTCACGGAACCGCCGCGAGCAATCCACGGTCAGATGCGGCAGCCCCAGCTGGTGGCATACCGCGCGCGCGTCCCGCTCCGCCGCCGGCGAGCAGCAGCTGGCGGCCGTTTCCGCCGCACTGCCGCCGGGAGCGCTCCAGAGCCGCATGGTGACCCCCAGGACCCGCGCACCGGAGCGCTGCTCGAGCAGGCAGGCAGCCGAGCTGTCCACCCCGCCGCTCATCGCCACCAGCACGATGTCATCCGCACCGGTGGCCATCCCCGGCAACGTGCCCCGGCTGGCGGCATCGGTAAGGGCCGCGTGCAGCGCATCGACCGCGAACCCGGCGGCCGTGGCGGTCAGCCGTCCGGGGGCGGAACGGGGAGCAGCGCCGGTGTCTGCGGCTTCACCGGGCTCCGCTGCAGCGCCGCCGCGTTCGCGTGGCAGCGCCGCGTCCGCTCCGGAGATTCCTGCACCGCCCAGCGCGCCGGCGACATCCTCCGCTGACAGCGCCGCGGCCTCCCACCAGCTCTTGCCGGTCACCAGGCTGGTGAGCAGGCTCCCTGCGGCGATGGCGGCTCTGGAACCCGAAGCCTCAAAGGCGGCCCGGGAAATGACCTGTTCCGCAAAAGCGATCTGGATGCGAATCAGCGCGCCGCATCCCTCGTCGCCGGCGCTGCCGGATGCGTCCGCCTCGATCTGACCCCGGTTGCGGGGCCGGTGAAAATGTTCATCCAGGGGATTCATGATTCCTTGTCAATGATAGCAGGCGTCCCGCCGGGAGAAAGAAAGTCCCCGCGCCAGCCGCGAACGCCGCGAATCCGCCGAATACGTTCCCGGCTGACAAAAAAGGCGGCCCGGAGGCCGCCGCGTTTTCCTGACGTCTGGACGCTGCCGGGTTCAGCCCCGCATGATCTCACTGACTCCCTGCTCCAGCGATTTTTCATCCACGAACCCGGACCAGGCGCGCTGCACCTGCCTCTGCTTGTTGATCATGATGACGCTGGGAGGCGAATCGACTTTGAGCAGCGTGGCAAGATCGCCATAACCTTCGGCATCAGTGTAGAGATAAACATAGAAATCAACGTCGCCCTTGTAGCGATTCTGCAGCGACAGGATCGAGGCACGGACCTGGTTGTCATCTGTCGTGCCTGTCATGTAGAAGAGGACGACCACGGGCCGGTTGCTTGCCAGCGATGAACTGAAATCTTTCGGAGACTGATTGGTGGGTGAGATCATGTTGCCGATCAGCGACTCGGGCTTGTTGGTAGAGATCGCCGCCTTGGAGGTGCTGGTGGCGAGCGACCCCGGCGCAGCCGCGCTTTGCTGGTCGCTGCCGCCACAGGCCGAGAACACAACAGCCACGACCGCCAGCAGCAGCATCGTGGCTGAAATCCTAAGGAATCTGCTCATTTATGCCTTTCCTCAAAATAAAGCTCCACCTTGCCGTGTCCGCTTGTTTATTGAACCTGCTCCAGCAGGTGGGTGCCCGCTCCCCAGCTACCCTCGGATAGCGGGAGAAGACTAAGCTCCCATACACAATGTGTTGGCTCAATAAAGTTACAGATCACGCACAAGGTCGAGCAACACAATATTACCACGCGGAAATC
>JAJYLK010000084.1 GCA_021787775.1 Actinomycetes bacterium
TCCACCAGGAACGACCAGACGATAATGCCGTAGGACGCCACCGCCACCAGCCGCGGCAGCAGCCCGTGGGTCAGCGTGCCGAAACCGAGCACGAATATCGCCGGCGGCAGCATGTTGATGCCAGCCGCCAGCATGCTGGTCACCGACACGCCGCCGCCCTGAGTGGCAACTCCCGCCCAGGCCGACAGCCCGGCAACCAGGCAGAGGACGGCCAGTCCGGCGATGCTGGCGCCGACACGCCCCAGCAGCCAGCCGGCGCGCGAGACGGGCCGCACCAGCAGGTTCTCGGCCATGCCCGCGGCCTCCTCTTCCCGCGTGTTGCCAGCCGCCGCGGCGCCGTAAAGCGCGACCATCGCCGAAAAAATAAAGAATGCCATCCCGAGGAAGTTGCGGATAGCCTGCGATTGAGCCCCCAGCCTGCCGAGGATCCGGGAGATGGCGCCCGACTCCGAGAGGGCGGTCGCTGCCGTATTGGCAAGTACACCAAAAAGGAAACTAATTATCAACAGGCCAGCGGTCCACGCCAGCAGGTTCATCCGCGTCAGCCTCACGGTCAATCCCAGCTGACCCGAAAGCAGCCTGAGGCGAGGCGCTGCCGTGTCCCGGTCCGCCAGGAGGCTGGCGCCCAGGTCGCGGCGGCCCGCCAGAAGAATCGACAGCAGCACGCAGGCCGCCAGAAATCCGGCCCACGGGAGCAGCGCCGCCGGGTCGCCCCCGGTAAGCGGATGCAGCTGCTCTATCCATCCCAGCGGCGTCAGCCACCTCAGCCAGCCAAGTGAGACCGCCGAGTCAGCCGCCACGCGGATCAGGTACATCGCCCCGAACGCGCCGGCTGCCCACGTCAGCGCCGCCCGCCGGGTCGGCAGCAGTTGACCCGCCAGCAGGGCCGTCGCCATCGCGATCGATGGGCCGCCGAGAGTCGCCAGGACAAAATATACGGCGGCGCCAGCGGAGAAACCGCCGACCTGTCCGCTGATGAGCGCAGCCAGTACCGCGGCCACGGCGAAGGTCAGCGCCAGCCCCATCCCGAGCCCGGCCATGGCGCCGGCAGCGGCGCGCTGGCGGGTGGTCCGGCCCGCGAGCAGGATCTCCCAGCGGCCGACCTCCTCCTCGCCGCGGACAAGACGCGTCGCCACAAACAACGCCCAGATGCCGCCGATGAGCAGCAGGCTGACCGAGCTGCGCCACTGTACGAAGCCGCTGATCGTGTCAATGCTCCTTGCCTGACCGAGCATGGCCTGCAGGCCGGTATTGCTGCCGAGCGAAGCCGCCAGCTCCACCCGGCTCTGCTGTGTAGGATAAGCGGAGGCGAAGCCGTCCGAATTGGTGAAGATCACCAGGCCGAAGACAACGCCGATGATCAGAGCGCCCTTGTACACCCGCCGCAGCGTGAGCAGCATGATGACCAGGCCTGGGAACCGGGCCGCTGAGCGGCGCCCGGCGGCGGCAGGGGTCCCGGAAACAGCAACCTGGTTCACTACTGTCCCGCCCTGACCGCTTGATATGGTTCCATTATGATGACTTGCTCGCTTTCCCGGCGGCGGCGTCATGATTGGAGCGCGACTCCTCGCCGTACAACGCCAGAAATAGCTCCTCCAGCGACGGCTCGCGGCTGAGGAATTCGGTGACTCCGGCTGTGGCCGCCGCCTTGAGCAACGGCTCGATCGTCCCCTGCACCTGGCAGCGCAGCTGGCGGCCGGTGACCTTTACGTTTTTGACACCCGGCAAATGCGAGACATCAGGCGGCGCGCCGGTGAATGCAGCCTCCACCGTGATCGCCGACAGATGCCGCATCTCCGCCAGTGTGCCTGTTTCTACAACTTGACCGGAGCGGAGGATGGCCACACGGTCGCAGACCGCTTCTACCTCGCTGAGGATATGCGATGACAGGAATACTGTCTGCCCCGCCTGCTTTGACTCCAGCACGCTTTCGCGAAACGCCTGCTCCATGAGCGGATCGAGCCCGGCGGTGGGCTCGTCCAGCAACAGCAGGTCGGCGCGCGTCATCAACGCCGCGATCAGGCTGAGTTTCTGACGGTTGCCCTTGGAATAAGCCCGCACCTTTTTGGAAGGATCGAAATCGAAGCGGGCGATCAGCTTGTCGCGGTAAGCCGCGTCGACGCACCCCTGGATCCGGCCGAGCAGATGCAGGGTTTCGGCGCCGGTAAGCCCAGGCCAGAGAGACGATTCCCCCGGGACATAGGCGATGCGCCGGTGCGCGGCGATTGTCTGCGTGTGCGTGTCGCAGCCAAAGATGCTGGCGCGGCCGCCGCTGGGACGGATCAGCCCCAGAAGCAGCCTGATAGTCGTGGTCTTGCCGGCGCCGTTCGGTCCCAGATACCCGAGCACTTCTCCCGCGTCGACCTGAAGATCAAGCGGCGCCAGCGCCACCAGACTGCCGAAACGCTTCGTCAGGCCCTCAGTCTTGATCGGAATTTCTGACATGGAGCGTTATTCGCTCCAGGGAGGCTGCTCCCTTTTTCCGGGGAAGCCGGGACGGACGCGCCGCGGCTCACTGGCCCAGCAGGTCGTTCCTGAGCTCAAAGTATGCGGGCTTCTTCGAGCCATCGTAACGAACAAGGCCGAAGAAGTTCTGGATCGTGTTGGTGCTGGTGCCCAGGTCCTTGTAGCTGTAGAGGAACAGGCCCGCCACCCAGGGATTCGTGCTCACCTGCTGGACGGCATCCTTGATCATCGCCGTCTGCAGCAGTTCGTCGCCTTGCCAGTTGGGGCCGTTGGTGGGGCAACCGAACTCGGTAGCCCAGACCTGTTTGTTGCCATCGCCATTCGCGACCATGATGCTGTGAATACTCGGCGTCAAATCGGCCATCTGCGACCAGCCGCTCCACGAGAGCAAGCTCGACGGCAGCGCGGGGAACGAGTACGGATGATCACCAACCGCGTCCATATAGTTCTTGGCGCCGTTCCGATACATCGCCGTCAGGAAATCCCGCGGGGCGATATGACCAGCTGTGTTGTCTGCCGGTGACAGGCCGCCGCTGATTACCATGGCCTGAGGATCCACTGTCTTGATGGCGGTGTAACTCGCCTGCAGCAGCTGTGTATAGGCGGCAGGATCCGGAGCCGGCAGCCAGAAGGCATTGATGTTCGGCTCGTTCCAGATCTCCCAGGTATGGATCCCCATCGATGCGTAATGGCTGGCCGCGGCCGCCGCATAGGTGGCGAACTGCGCGGGATCCGCCGGAGCGCATTGGAAGCTGGTGCAGTTCGCCGGCCTGGCCCATGCCGGCGTGTAGGCAAGGATGGGGACCAGCCGCAGATTGTGCCGGGTGGCCGCGGCAACGATGCGGTCAAACCGGGGCCAGTTATAAGAACCGGGACCGTTGGGCTGCGCCAGATCCCAGGCCATGTCGAACCGGACCCAGCTGACACCGAGGCTGGCGATGTCGGCCATGGAATTATCCAGATCCTGATCGCTGAGATCGGCAAAATTGTCGCCGACGGAGATGCCGATCTTCTCATTCGGGCTCACGCTCTGGGACGGCTGGTAGCTATAAGTGTTGCCGTCGGCATCCTGAGCCGACGCGTTGATCAGCTGCCGGAAACTGGCGATGCCGGCCGGCACCACGAACTTGTAAGTCTGATTGGCTGTCGAGTTGGGAGCGATGTTTCCGACAGAGAGGGGCAGCTGCGTCTCCAGTGTGACGCCGGAGCTTGCTGAGGAGCCGGTGATAGCGACGTTGTAGGCTCCATTCGGGCTGGAGTTGCGCAGCGTGCTGGTCACCGTCAGCTCCCTCTGGGCGTAATCGTCGTAACTGCCCCAGAACGCTGCCATGGAATCGATGCTGAGATTAGGCCGGGCGTTCTGGGATGGCTGAAAGCTCCAGCTGACAGGCACGGTCCCGGTGCCGTCACTCACCCATCCGGTGATGTTATAGGTACCGTTCCACTGAAGCCCGGACACGTTGCAGTAAAAGTCGGTGCTGTTGACGATGCAACCGGAAAGGGTAGCGCCGTTGTCGATCGACAGCGAGCCGCCGGTAAGCCCGGAGCTCGACTTGGCGGCCACCCCGACGACACCCGGGATGCTGCTCTGGGGCCCGACGGGCCAGGCGGTCACCGAGGGACCGGAGCCGCTGGCCGAGGCGGCGGATGCATGAAATGACAACAAAAGCGCGACGGTCAAAGCCGCGGCTGCGATGATTAAGATGGTGTTGGCCCGCTGACGAGCGAACCTCTGAACGGCACCGAATACAGGCATTCCCTTGATTCCCAATCCATGTCGGTGCCTCCCCCGATACTATTTGCATCGGACAAAAGGGTGCCGTCTTGAGAAAAACGGTGCCATTACTTTCGCTTTCGTGGAGAATATGCATCGGAGGAAGGGGTGCCGATTTGAGAAAAACGGTGCCATTACTCATTTTTACTGGGGGAAAAGACGCGAAACCAGAACGATGAAATCAAAGCTGAGGCAGGACCTGGAACTGGATTATGCACTTTCTTTCGATTGTTTCCTGAGGCGCGGCAGCCGATTCGGACCGCTGAGGAAGTAGATCCATACCGCGCGAAGCAATCTACCAGATTGGCCTGAGCGGGCAAGGATACGTGGAGACGGTTTTACACCAGCAGTTCGTTGAAATCGGCAGCCACCCGATTCCAGTTCATGTTCCCGAATTCGCGCATGAAAGTCTCACGCGGTCTCATCTCTCCGGGCTTTTCCAGCAACAACCTGATTCGCTTGGCGAGTTGCTTGTCGCTGGCCGCGGTCAGATAGCCGTTCTCGCCTTCGATAATCAGATCCTTGGCGGCATTATTCTCGTGGCTGGTGGTGATCACCGGCACGTTGCAGGCGTTGGCTTCCGCCACGATCAGGCCGAATCCTTCCCGCACGCTGGGAAGCACCAGCATCTTGCTGGCCTTGATCAGCCCGTACAGATCGCGGTGGCTGGGCAGGAAGTCCTGCAGCTCAACGTTTTCCTTGAGCCCCAGCGTGTCTACCAGATTCTCCAGGGATGTTTTCTCGGGACCCTCGCCGACCACCACGCACTTGACCTGGGGATGTTCCTTCCTCACCCTCGCAATCGCTTTTATCAACAGATCGACATTTTTATGGTCAATCAGCCGGCCGGCGAAGATGACGTCGATCGATCCGCCCGAATGCCTTGGCGCCTGACGGATGGGTTCCAGGTCGATACCATTGACCACTGTCTGTATCTGGCGTCGCACGCCCGCCGCCCTCAGCCGCCTGGTCGTATGCTCCGAGACAGAGATGAAGACATCCGGCATCTTTGTCGCTATCTTCTCGACCAGATAACCGATGCGGCCGTTCAATCCTCCCAGATAATCAAGCCAGTACTCCCGGCCCCAGACCTCATGCCAGGTCGCATAGAGCTTCTTCCGCCTCAGCCAGCAGACCAGCCGCATGCTGAACAGCGGGAAAAAGGGGATGTGGTCCACGTTGACCACGTCAAAGGATTTCCAGGTAAGTTTCAGGCACGCCAGCGAGAAAAGCAGTCCCTGACTGATCGACCGGCGCTTGCCTTTATAAAGCGCATGCTTCCGGCAGATCGCGTGATAATAAATGCCGTCGAGTTCGATATTTTTCTGCCCGGACCACCATTTCATCGTGTAGATATGGACTTCGCGGCCGTGATCTACCAGCCGCTTGGAAACCTCGTGCAGATGTTTTTCCTTGCCGCCCTTGTGAAACGGCTGCACGGCGTCGGAGACAAAGGCGACGATGCGTTTCTCACGCGGACGCCAGAACAGCTGCCGGGCGAACATCGTCAGGATCCGCCGGCCGTCCGTGAGCGGCCGCAGGCTGGACTCGCCGATGCGGGGAGCATAAGTGATGGGGACGGAATAGATCT
>JAJYLK010000085.1:0-559 GCA_021787775.1 Actinomycetes bacterium
CCCCGTCCTTCATCACTTCCATGTGCTCGCCGCGGATGACGTGCTTGTCACCGGTAGCGGTGACGAACAGGTCGCATTTCCTGGCGGCTTCGGCGATGGGCATCACATCGTAACCGTCCATGACCGCTTCCAGGGCGCGCAGCGGATCGACCTCGATCACGGTGACCCGGGCGCCGTGGCCCTGGGCCCGCATGGCGACGCCGCGGCCGCACCAGCCGTAGCCGGCCACGGCCACTTCCATGCCGGCCAGAAGCACGTTGGTGGCGCGGATGATGCCGTCAAGCGTGGATTGGCCGGTCCCGTAGCGGTTGTCAAAAAGATGTTTCGTATCAGCTTCGTTCACGGCCACGACCGGGAACTTGAGGGCGCCGTCGGCTTCCATCGCCCGGAGGCGGATGACGCCGGTGGTGGTCTCTTCGGTGCCGCCCAGGATCTCGCCGATCTGGTCGGGATGCTCGGCGTGCACGACACTGATGACGTCGGCGCCGTCGTCCATGGTCACATGCGGGTGATGGGCGACCGCGGCTTTGATATGTTTGTAATACGTGTCATTGTCCTC
>JAJYLK010000085.1:569-5825 GCA_021787775.1 Actinomycetes bacterium
TCGGCCACGAGCGCCGCGGCCGTGTCATCCTGCGTGCTCAGAGGGTTGGAGGCGCACAGCACCACGTCGGCGCCGCCGGCTTTCAGGCAGCGGACGAGGTTGGCGGTCTCCGTGGTCACATGCAGGCAGGCGGAGAGGCGCTTGCCTGCCAGCGGCTGCTCTTTCTCGAAGCGTTCGCGGATGGAAGCCAGTACCGGCATCCTTTTTTCGATCAGTTCGATCTTGAGCTTGCCTTTGGCGGCCAGCCCCAGATCCTTGACGTCGTGAGGGACTTCGGGCACGTCATCTCCTTTGACAGTTGGTTTTTGGCCGTGCGGCGCCCCGATTGAAAGCCGGACGGCTGATAGACAGACGAGACAAAACGGCTGGCGAACCCGCCGCCAGCCATATCCGGAAACTTTTTCTGGTCGGGATACAGGACCGCGTTGCCGCAGATATAGGCAATCCGCCCAGAAAGTATACTACCGGCGCTTGCTGTTACGCCAGCTTCCTTTTCAGCTCTTCGATGCGCACCACCGGCGAGGGATCGATGCCCTCGAGAATCGCCATGTACAGCGAAACATAGTCGCCCAGATACATGCTGGAGAACAGTCTCGCCAGCCGGCTGCGTCCGGAAGTGTGATGCTCGTGGATATCGCCGACGTAGTCCTTCAGCAGGGCGCCGGTCACCTCCATGCGCTTGCGGTTCTGCGGGTGCATCAGCTCGTCCAGCAGGTAGATCACGCCGAAGCGGTCCATCAGCCCCGGGGGATGCTCCCAGCCGACGATCTCGTTGTGGTTCAGCTCGGGAAATTCATTGTGGAAGGCCAGCGATTTGGCGTTCTCGTTGATCTGGCATTTCCAGCGGCGGGCGGCCACGGAGGTCACTTCGGCCCCATAGATGACGGGAACCTTGCCGTACAGGCTGATCGCCAGCTGCTTGGCCGGATTATCGGCGCTGGGCACTCCCGGGCCGTACAGCTCCGAGAGCAGCGACAGCACGCCGGCTGTCTCCTCCACATCGGCCTCCACATCGGTGGCCAGGCCCAGACTTTCCAGGCAGGCGGCGATCGGCACCGAAAGGTAGCCGCTGGCGGCGCGGGGCTGCAGACTGCCCGGCACCTTCACCAGCGGCAGTTCTTCGCCGCCGGCGATCTCGGTGATCTTGCCGCCGGTGCTGATGCAGACAATGTGGCTGCCGCGCTGGAGCGCTTCGCCCAGGCAGCTGACCGTCTCCTCGGTGTTCCCCGAATAGCTGACCGCGAACACGAGGCTGCGGCTGCTGACCCACTCCGGCAGGTGATAGCCGCGGATGGTGGCCATCTGCCCTGAGAGGGAAGTCTCGTACGCCGCCGCCACGATGTCGCCGCCGATGGCGGAACCGCCCATGCCGGCCACGGCAATGCCGCCGACTTCGCCGCCACCATCCGTGATGATATCGCTGGCGGAGGCGTAGGCCGCGCGCACCTGCTCGGCCAGCCCGGCAACCATGCCGAACTGGTCCTGGGAATCAAGAGACCCTATGTAAGCGACGTCATCGAGCCTGCGTTCGGGTGGCTCGGCTGCTGTTTGCTGTGTCATCAGACCTACCTCCTTAACCGAGACTGGCGGCCACCGAAGGGAACTGCCTGAGCCGGGACAGGATCAGCTCCTTGATCTCGTCGCGCCGCTGAGGCGTTTTGGCCTCGCAGCGAACGACGACCACAGGGGAAGTATTCGACGCCCGCACCAGTCCCCATCCATCGGGGAAGACCACGCGGACGCCGTCGATGTCTATTACCTCGTGGTCGCGGGAGAATTCTTCCTTAACCTTGTCCACGATCTGCCATTTCTCTTCCTCGGTGGATTCGATCCGCAGCTCGGGGGTGGCAAAATATTCGGGGATGTCGTCCATCAGCACGGAGAGCTTTCGCCCCTGGCGGGCGACGTATTCCACCAGGCGGCAGGCCGAGTAGATGGCGTCGTCGTAGCCGAAGTAGCGGTCGGCGAAGTAGATGTGGCCGCTCATCTCGCCGGCCAGCAGCGCTTTTTCCTCCCGGATCTTGGCTTCGATCAGCGAATGGCCCGTCTTCCACATCAGCGGCACGCCGCCATGGGCCTGGACGTCCTCGACCAGCGCCTGCGAGCACTTCACCTCGAAGATGATGGTGCCACCGGGATTGCTCTCAAGGATGTCGCGGGAGAAGAGAATCATCAATTGGTCGCCCCAGATCACCCGGCCGTCGTCAGCGACCGCGCCGATGCGGTCAGCGTCGCCGTCGAAGGCGATGCCGATGTCGGCCCCCTCGCTGGCGACCAGCGCCTGCAGGTCCTCCAGGTTGGCCGGCACCGTCGGGTCGGGGAAGTGGTTGGGGAAGTTGCCGTCCAGATCGCAGTAGAGCTCCACCACTTCGCAGCCCAGCCGTTCCAGCAGGAGCGGCGCCACCTTGCCGCCGACGCCGTTGCCGGCGTCGACAACGATTTTCAGCGGCCGCGCCGGCTTGACATCCTTGCTGATGTAATCGAGATAGGCCGGCGCTGGATCGGCCTCCGAGACCGAACCTTCACCGGTGTCGAACACGCCCGCTTCGATGATCTGGCGCAGCTTCTGGATCTCTTCGCCGTAGATGGTGCCGTGGCCGCGGCAGAGCTTGAAGCCATTGTACTGCGGCGGGTTGTGGCTGCCGGTGATCATCACGCCGGCCTGTTTTTTGTATTCCTGGAGGGCGAAATAAAAGACTGGCGTGGGGACCTCGCCGGCGTCGATGACATCGCAGCCGGTAGAGGTGATGCCTCGCACCAGCGCGTCGCGGTAAGGCCCGGAGCTGGGACGGTTGTCGCGGGCGACGATCGCCTCGTCCAGGCCGAAGGAGCGGACATAGGTGCCGTACGCCTTGCCGAGCAGCTCGACCGTTTCCTCGTTCAGGTCCTGATCCACAAGCCCGCGCACATCGTATTCGCGGAATATCTGCGCGTTGACGCTCACGCCTTCCTCCTGGTTAATGGCATTTTTATTTCCAGGCATTAAAGCCCACGCCCGCGGGCGCTGACGGCGTCCTCGCGGGCATCGCGCGGCCTTTGTCCGGGACGAAAAGCAGCGCAGGTACTATAGCGGATGCCGGGCATAGAGACAATTCCGGCGGCGTGAACTCTCGCGCTAGGGCTGCAGCTTCCACTGGTCATCTTCCCGGGTCAGCGTCCAGGTGCCGGTCTGGGGATCGTCCGGCGCTCCCGGAGCCTTTCTCGTGCCGCGCCATTTGACGGTGGCGGTGTTGCCGTTGACGCTCTCTGACGTGACGGTAAAGCCGTCGACCCGTGCACCCTGCGGCGAGGAAGCATCCGCGTTTCTGACAAACTGGTCCCGCGAGATCTTCTTCAGCGGCGAGCTGGAGGCAAGCATGTCGTAGGCGTCGCCAAACTCCCTGTTGTTGAGATGCTGCATGAAGGCCTGGGCGGCCGAGGTCGGCGACTCGCTGCCGCAGCCGGCCGCCGGCAGGAACATCAGGGCCGCCAGGGCGGCCGCGAGGATTATCGGTGCGATCTTTCTCATCCGGGGATCCGCTGCTAGTTTTGCGTCATCGGGCGATTTTCCTCTATATCCGCGGTCAATCGAGCGGCGAAGCCGGCCGCGGTCCACTGCGGTGCAGGCGCTCGCGCAGCCGCCTGAGGCCATGCTGCAGGATGCCATGCTTTTCCCGCACCGGCAGTGTTGCCCGGCTGAACCCGGTTCCGCGGTCGGCGGCATAGCGGGGCGAAGCGCAGAAGCTTTCCAGGGCCGCCAGCGGGGCATGCGGCGATGCCGGCCCGCGGCTGCCCGGCTGCTTGCCGCCGGCTGCAGGCGGCGCCGCGACATCGATGAGCCGGCGCAGGGCGCCATCCTTCTTGTGTGTGAAAGGATTGATGCGGCCGGCCCGGTCAAGCGACTTCAGCCACAGCCCCCGGGACTTCTCATCGGGGCAGAAGAAGAAGTCGGCGCTTGCCAGCGCCCCCTCCAGTCCGGCGCCGGGGAGGTCCCCGGGCCGGGCCCGGGCAGACACCGCCTCCAGCCCCGCGGCTACTGGGGTTCCGGTGGCGATGAGCTGAGGCAGGCGCGCCAGCGTCCGGGCGTCCAGGATGACGGCGTCGGAGTCGGCGGCGACGAGGGCGATGTTGTCCCTGTTATAATAAACGACGGCAAAATCGCGGTGAGAAAGTCCGGTCAGCTCCGGCACCGCCAGGATCACATCCTGGATCTTTGCCAGCGCCGCCGCCAGCCGCCATCCGGTAGATTCCGGGATGTCCGCCTCGGTGGCGATCTCCCGGTCGCTGATCACGAGTATTCTGCTGCGGTGCATCATCGTTTGCCATCCAGCTTAATTTATATTAGTTTACGCTTCCCGCTTCGATTATGTCGAACGGGCGCCGGCGGCGGTCATTTTACCTCTTGACTCTTCCTAGCTATCCCGATAATATTCGTTCATATATATCCTTTACTAGGGGAAAAGGATGTAGCCTCGACTTTTTATCTCAGGAACCTCATGTATTAAGCTTTAATTCTCACTCCTCTTCTTTATTTGGTCAAAACCGGTAGAGGAGGTTGTTAGACGACAAAAAAGACGCTTAAAAAAATATGCGTAGTAAGTGCGGCAAAAGAATCGGCAACGTCTAACAATGAAAACCCTACCGGGGAGGGGAAGATGACGGATGAGAAATCCGGGTCAACTGAGGAATTGGTGGAGGTAGAAGAAGAAGAGGAAGCCCAAGCGGCGATGGGCTGGAGGGAGCTTTATCTAAAGGAAGACTGGTGGGCCATCTATGTGGGCATCGGGCTCGCCATCGTGGCGGTGATAGCCTTTCTCGGCGGCAGCAACTTGATAAAAACACTGGCTGTCAATCCCGGCGGCCTCAAGTGGTCTTCATATAGCCAGCTTGGTACGCACTTCAGCAACAATATCGGACAATACATAGCGCAGTACTTGCTTTGGCTGGCTATCTTCGGCGTTTCCACGCGGATAATGGGCATCAAGACTGCCAAATTTATTCCCTCCTTCACCATCCTTTATCTGCTTTCCATTGGTATGTTCGCCATCGGCGGATGGGCAGATGCTTCCAAATACAACCTGGAGCCGCCGCTGGTCGCGCTAATTATCGGGTTGCTGATCGCGAATGTAGTCCCGATACCCAAATGGATGGATTCAGGATTACGAGTCGAGTATTACATCAAAACGGGCATCGTATTGCTGGGCGCGACATTTCCCATCGCTCTGGTGGCGTCCGCAGGGCCAGTTGCGCTGCTTCAGGCTTCGATAGTTTCCCTGG
>JAJYLK010000086.1 GCA_021787775.1 Actinomycetes bacterium
GAGGTAAACGCCTGGACCGACTCGGGCAAGAGCGCCCCCGCCAACGTGATGGCTTCGCAGCGGGTGATGCTCAACGGCTACTTCAATGAGCTGGACGGGGACGCTTCCGGTTCGTATTTCAGCAAGGCGGCGCCCACCGGCGAGACCGCCAACAACCGTCCCATCATCAGCGCCGACTTAAACAGTGATGATGGCATCAATTCTTCTTCCATCAACATCAAACTCGACGGCCAGGACGTCACCGCCGGCGCCAGCCGCACCGGCTCCTACGTCAGCTACCGGCCGCCGGCGGCCCTTGGCGCCGGTACCCACTCAGTCACCGTCTCGGTGGCCAACACCGCCGGCAACACGCAGTCGTCGACCTGGAGCTTCACCGTGGCGGCCACCAACTATACGCCCCGCGACTATTACTGGCCCTGGTACGACGGCATCAGCTCCAGTGACTGGGTGCTGATGGCCAACCCGTCTTCGGCGGCCGCCGGCCTCAACTTCGGCGTGGCCATCGCCGGACGCATGATGGACCTAAGCCCCTTCAGCCTAAGCGGCGCCGGCTGCCCCGGCGGCGCCAGCTGCAGCGCCGGCCAGGTGCCGGCCGGGCGCACGCTGGTAAGCAACCACGCCGGCAACCGCGGCGGACCGATCGACGCCATGTCGCTTGAAGGCGGCCGCGGCGTGGTCAGCCAGCGCGTCATCTGGGGAGCAAACTCGCTGGAAGAGACGCCGGCCATCGATGGACAGGACCTCTCCGACCATTACGTCTGGGCCTGGTACGATAACGCCACTCCCGGCTATACCAACTGGGTGATGGTGTCCAACCCGAACGCCGCGCCGGTCTACTACGAGATCAGGGTCGCCGGACAGCTTCAGTCCAGCGGCACTGTGCAGCCGGGCGCCAACGTCACCCCGACCTTCCCCGGCGTGATGGGCGGGCCGGTGGACGTCGAGGCCTGGACCGACTCGGGCAAGGGCGCCCCCGCCAGCGTCATCGCCTCACAGCGGGTGCTGATGGGCTCGGCCTTCAACGAGGTGGCCGGCACGCCGTTTAGCAAACTCTCAGACCATTACTACTGGACCTGGTATGACAACCAGAGCCCCGGCACCACCAACTGGGTGCTGGTGGCCAACCCGTCTTCGGCCTCCCAGATCTACTATGAGATCAAGGTCGCCGGACAGCTTCAGTCCAGCGGCACGCTGACGCCTGGCGACCATGCCACGCCCAACTTCCCCGGCGTGATGGGCGGACCGGTGGAGGTCCAGGCCTGGACCGACTCTACCAAGACCCAGGCGGCCGACGTCATCGCTTCCCAGCGGGTGGTCGCCGGACCTTCGCTGGAAGAGGTGCCCGGCTACGCCGCCGGCAGCCTCAACTCCTCTTACGACTGGCCCTGGTACGACAACCAGAGCCCCGGTTACACCAACTGGGTGCTGGTGGACAACACCAATCCGACCCCGGTCTACTACGAGATCAGCGTCGCCGGACAGGTGAAATCCAGCGGCACCATCCAGCCTGGCGCCCATGTCACCCCGACCTTCCCCGGCGTGATGGGCGGACCGGTGGAGGTAAACGCCTGGACCGACTCGGGCAAGAGCGCCCCCGCCAACGTGATGGCTTCGCAGCGGGTGATGCTCAACGGCTACTTCAATGAGCTGGACGGGACGGTATATAACCTGCGCCCGGGTGCGGTGCCTTCCGGACCGAGCTCGACCGTCACCGCCACCAACACCGATTTCAATGTCACCGACAGCACCGGCAACGTGCTGACCACGCTGCACGCCGGCCAGACGGCGACCACCATTTACTGGAACAACGGTTATTACGTCTATACCAGCACCGGCTACGTGCATTACGGCAGCTCCTACATCCGTATGGCCCCGGTTAGCAGCGGCGGCATCATGCAGGTCACCTCGTATCACGATGTGCCATCCTGGAACACGAGCCTGGACGACAATCTGTTCCGGGGCACGATCGAATTCCGTTACTCGAGCGTCTCCAGCGCCGTCTGGGTGATCGAAGAGGTGCCGATCGAGCTTTACCTGCGCGGCATCGCCGAAACCAGCACCGGTTCGCCGCCCGAGTTCCTGAAGACAATGAGTGTGGCGGCGCGCGACTACGCCCTCTATAACGTCAATAATGGCGGCAAGGATTACGGCAGCGGCCCCGACATCTTCGACCTGAAGAACAGCCGCAACGGCAACGGCGACGACCAGCAATACCGCGGCTACGGCCTGGAGGAGCGCTTCCCCGACCTGACGGCGGCGGTCGACGCCACTACCGGCCAGGTGGTCACCTACCAGGGGAACCTGGCGCTCTCGCCGTATTTTTCGAACAGCGACGGGCGCACGCGTTCGGCGCAGGAGGCCTGGGGAATTACCAACATGCCCTGGCTGGTGAGCGTGCCAGACCCTGACTGCAGCACCATGACTCTGGCAGGCCACGGTGTCGGCATCTCCGCCTACGGCGCCCTGCAGCGGGCCGTCCGCGGCGACAGCTACCAGACCATCCTCGGCTACTATCTCACCGGCACAGCGGTCCAGACGATGGACACGAACAAGAACATCCGTGTCGCCATCGAGCAGGTCCCCAATCCGTAGCCGCCCGCCACTGGTCCGGCGGTTTGGCCGCTGGCTCGATTGTGATAAAATCCATATCCGACCTGCAAGCTTCTTCGGAGCTTTCTCCGGGCCCCGTTTGACCAGCCGCTGATGATTTCCAATATAAAACAGATCTTTGAATACCGTGAGCTCCTGCGGACGCTCGTGTCCAAGGACACCCGCTCCCGCTACAAGGGTTCCGTGCTCGGCTTTGCCTGGAACTTTGCCATCCCGTTGCTGCAGTTGCTGGTCTACTGGGCGCTGTTCGGGCTCATCTTCGGCGTTTCATCGCCGGGGAACTACCCCTTCTCGGTATTCCTGTTCACGGGGCTGCTGCCCTGGAACTTCCTCACCAACGCGCTGCTGGGCGGCTCGATGTCGGTGATCGGCAACGCCAACCTGGTGAAGAAGATCTATTTCCCGCTGCAGGTCCTGCCGCTGACGACGGTGCTGTCGCAGTTCATCAGCCTGCTGCTGGGCGAGCTGGTGCTGGCCATCGTGCTGGTGCTGTTCGGCGTCGGTTTCAGCTGGTACATGCTGCTGCTGCCGGTAGTCTTTGCCGTCCAGCTGGTGTTCACCGCCGGACTGGCCTGGTTCTTCGGCTGCGCCAATGTTTTTTACCGTGATATCGAGCATATCCTTGGCATCATCATGATGGCCTGGATGTATCTGACGCCGGTGCTCTATCCGATCACGCGCGTCACCGCGCATGGCCGCATCGCCTCGCTCGGCATCCATCTTAACCCCATGACCGACATCATCACCGCCTTTCAGAACCTCACTCTCGACCACAAGATGCCGGACTGGACCTGGCTGGGATATGCGGCGGTGGCGAGTGTGGCCGCGTGCGTGATCGGCTTCAGCATCTTCAACCACTTCAAGTTCCGTTTCGAGGAAGAGGTATAGATGGCGGATTCGGCGGTCATCTTCCACGATGTCTCCAAGAAGTACCGGATGCGGCATCAGAAAGGGCGCACGCTCAAGGAGACTTTCCTGCGGCAGCGCATCTTTCAGGAGACGATCAATGCCCTGGACCACGTCAGCTTCGAAACGCCGCATGGCGGCACGCTGGGCATCATCGGCAGCAACGGATCCGGCAAGAGCACGGCGTTGAAGCTGATAGCCGGCACCTCCCTGCCGTCGGGCGGCAGGGTGGAGGTCAACGGCCGGGTCTCGGCGTTGCTGGAGCTGGGCGCCGGTTTCCACCCCGATTTCACCGGCCGCGAGAACGTCTTTCTCTCCGGCGCCCTGATGGGACTGCCGCGCCGGCTGATCGAGGAGCGCTTCGACCAGATCGTCGCCTTTGCCGATATCGGCGGCTTCATCGATTCGCCGGCCAAGACATATTCTTCCGGCATGTACCTGCGGCTGGCCTTCGCCGTGGCGGTCAACGTCGATCCGGACATCCTCCTGATCGACGAGGTCTTTGCCGTCGGCGACCAGTCGTTCCAGCTCAAATGCATGGAACGGATCGACCGCTTCAAGAGCGAGGGCAAGACGATCATCTTCGTCTCGCACAGCCTCGACGCGGTGCGGTCGCTGTGCGAGAACGCCGTCTGGATCGAGCGGGGCAAGATGCGGATCCATGGCGTCACGGAAAAAGTCATCGACCTCTACATGTCGGCGGTCAACGAGAAAGAAGAGCAGCGGTTGACTGCCGAAGCCGACACCAAGGAAGAGGATCCGAACCGCTGGGGCACGCGCCGGGGCGAGATCACCGGAGTGGAACTGCTGGGCGAGGAGGGCGAGCCGCGCCACACCTTCGAGACGCGGGACAGGATGAAGATTCGCATCAGCTACGATGTCAAGGAGCCGCTGGAAGAGCCTGTCATCGGTCTCGCCATCGTGCGCGGCGACGGCGTGCTCTGCTTCGGCACCAACACCACCGATACCGGCCGGACGCCGGACGTGCTGAAACGGGGGCAGGGGGAGCTGTGGTACGAGTTCAAGGATCTGAGCCTGCTACCCGGCGATTATTACCTGTCAGTCTCTTTTCACAATCTGGACCAGTCGGAGACTTTTGATTATCTCGACCGCCAGTACCGCTTCAAGGTGCTGGAGGGTCCGGAGGTGGAGACCGGCCTGGTGCACATGTCGCATGCCTGGCTCAACTGGGAAGGCCGGCCGATGAAGCGGCAGGGCCGCGACAGGGTGATCAAGGGAGCGGAGTGACGCGGGGGGCGGGCGGGCGCGGTCACTCGATACCGTGGCCGACGAATGGCGATGGCGAAGCTACCCGGCGGGTTCGGCCACCAGGATGAACTGGTAGACGTCGCCGTCCGGACGCGCGAACAGGTAGTTCTTCAGCGGCAGCGGCCGGTCCTTCAGCCGCGGATAGAATTCGCTGCTCTCAAAAGGCCAGGGGACGGTTTCTACGTCGGTGATCCGGAAACCCTGCTCTTCAATCATGCGCGTGATCGTGGCGCGGGTGAAAAAGCGGATGTGGGTCCGGTCCAGCAGGCCCAGCTCCGTGTACTCGAAATTACCGGCGATCAGGTCCAGCACCAGGCCGGCATAAGCCATGTTGGGGACCGAGACGATCAGCCTCCCTCCCGGCTTGAGCAATCCCTTGATCTGAGCCACGATAGCGGCCGGGTTGTAAAGATGCTCGAGCACGTCGGCGCAGATGACGACATCGTAGCCGCCGGCGGGAAAATGCTCCCGCAGCAGCTTTTCCTCCAGGTCGGCGACGACCATCCGCCGGTAGGCGGGGCGGGCCACGCTGGCCATATCCTCGATGAGCTCGACCCCGTCCACGGTGCAATCCCACTGCTCGCCCAGAAACCGGCCCAGGTAGCCTGTCGCCGTGCCCAGCTCCAGCACCGCGCTGCCGCGGGGGACGCGCTCGACGATCAGCGTCAGCGAGTCGCGCACCTCCAGGTTTACATCACGGGTGTATTGTGTTTCATCGTTCATGGGAGCATTCGTGCCAGGGCCTGCTGCCGGCATGGCCGCGTCAGACCTTCTCCTCCACTGGCAGGACTTCCGGCGGACTGGCGGCTTCCTCTGAATCGTCCATGCCAGGGTTTTCTGCGGTCTTCTTCAACTGACCGGCAGGCTGGTCCGGGATGCTGATCGCGCCGTAATCGAGCGTCAGCCGGCTGGCGAATTCCAGCACGTGCTCCGGCTGGCCGGCGAGCAGGTCGCGCAGCCGCCGTTCGAGGATCTCCGG
>JAJYLK010000087.1 GCA_021787775.1 Actinomycetes bacterium
GCGCGCATTTTCTTTCGCAACTCGATCAATGTCGGCCTGCCGGTGCTGGAGCTGGACACTTCCAGTATCAGCCAGGGCGACGAACTCGAGGTCGATCTGGAGGCGGGCACGGTCAGGAACGTCACTCGGGACGAGACGCTTGTTTTCCAGCCGCTGCCGCCGGTGATGGTCAAGATCCTCGGCGATGGCGGCATCGTCGAGCACTTCAAAAAGTACGGGGATTTCAACCTCGGATAGCAACCAGTGGGCTCCAGCCGCAAGCTGCTGGTCGGAGCCCGGTCAACGGGAAACGGGAGGGAAACAGACAGCATGGCGATTTCTTACAAAGTGACCTTGATCCCTGGCGACGGCATCGGACCCGAGATCGTCGATGCCGCCTGCCGCGTGGTGAACGCTACCGGCGTGGCGATCGAATGGCGCGAGGTGATTGCGGGTTCCGGGGCGCTGGCGGAGTACGGTACGCCGCTGCCGGATCATGTGCTGGAATCGATCCGCCAGACCGGTGTGGCTCTCAAGGGACCGGTGACGACGCCAGTCGGCAGTGGTTTTCGCAGCGTCAACGTCACCCTGAGGCAGTCGCTTGACCTTTATGTCAATCTGAGGCCGGCGCTGTCCATCCCGGGAGTAAAATCGCGCTACGAGAACATCGACCTGGTGATCGTGCGCGAGAACACTGAGGACCTTTATGCCGGCATCGAGCATATGGTCGGACCCGATGCTGCCGAGAGCATCAAGATCATCACCCGCCGCGCATCAGAGCGCGTCGCCAGGTTCGCCTTCGAGTATGCCCGCCGGGAGAAGCGCCGGAAGGTGACCGCGGTGCACAAGGCCAACATCATGAAGATGAGCGACGGGCTGTTCCTGGAATCGGCGCGGACGGTAGCGGCTGATTACAGCGATGTCGAATTCGAGGACCGCATCGTCGATAATATGTGCATGCAGCTGGTACAAAAGCCAGAGCTCTACGACGTTATGGTGCTCCCCAACCTTTACGGCGATATCGTCTCCGATCTGTGCGCCGGCCTTGTCGGCGGTCTCGGCGTGGCGCCGGGGGCCAACATCGGCGACACGATGGCGGTATTCGAGCCGGTCCACGGCAGCGCTCCGAAGTATGCCGGCCAGAACAAGGCCAATGCCACAGCCACCATCCTCTCGGCGGTGCTGATGTTGAGGCATCTGGGCGAGGGTGAAGCCGCCGACCGCGTGATGGCAGCGGTGCGTCAGGTCATCGGCGAAGGCAAGCACGTCACTTACGACCTGGGGGGCAGCGCCGGCACCTCCGAGATGGCCGACGCCATCATCGAGTCCATGGGCCGCTAGAAACGCCGGTTTTTGATTGCTGAAGAAATCCGCGGCAGTGGACCGCGTGACGCGCGAGACTAGCTGCCGACGGCTGACAGTGGCTTGAGCCCCGCGAGCATCGCCCGGACGTTGTTCCAGTCCCAGCCGGTCCATGTTCCGGTGGACATGCTGTAGTAAAGGTCATGGGACTGGCCGGCGGCGTCCTTGTACTGACTTTTCCAGACCACGATGTAGGTCTCCGCCTTGATGATCTGTGTAGTACTGACTGCTTCGCTCCCCTGCAGATAATCGCGCGTACGGTGCCAGTAGACCTGGTAATCGACGCCGTTCACCTGTTCGGCGGTAACGTAGTAGCCCGCGAGCGAGCTGCTGTTGGAGCTGGTCTGGTTAAAAGTGAGCGTGCGGCTCTGGTTCGCCGGGTCGTAGTACCGGTAACTATAGTAACCGACAGGGTCGCCGGCGGTCTTCCCCGAGCCGATGGTATCCGGGTCCAGCTTCATGCCAGACGGCAGTTGGGTGGGAACCATCACCGGATAGGGCACGGTCTGCTGCAGATCGATCAGCGTTTTCATCTCGCTCGGCGCCGGGGTGCCGCTTGCGCTCTTCAGGTTGGGGTCGATGGCGATTCCCGCCGGCGCCACCGCCGTCGTTGTAGCGGCGGGCAGGCTCTGCGTGTGCAGCGTTGTGACCCCGGAGCCGGAACTGCCGCATCCGGCGAAAAGCAATGCGATCATCAGCGCCGCCGGAAGCGTCCATAGCCATGGATAGCAGCGACGGATGCCGCCGGACGGCAAAAACCGCGCGCATCTTCTCCGGCAATTCCCGGAGCGGGATTTTACTTGCATGACACTGTCTCCATCTATCACCGTCAGATCACGAACATGATAGCAGACCGCCAGCCGCCCGGAAAAATCAGCATTAACAAAAACTAAAAAAGACATCAAAAAAGGATTGCCGTCACCGCAGTCCGCCGGTATCCGGGGAAGCTCGCACCCTGCCGAATAAAAATCCACCAATTTGCGAAGATGGAATTGATTCAGGTATTGAAACAGCGTTGCGATGCCGGTAAGATTCACTCCTCACCATCCACGGCAGAAGGAGGAAAAAACGGTCTTAGGAACGGGCATCTCCAGGCCCCAGGAAAAATCATCCGGTCAAGCCGGCAAAGAGCCGATTGCCGAGATCTCCTGCGAGACCTGTTTTTTCGGGCAGAGCGGGCTGTGCTCGCTGCCAAAGGAAGAGGCGTGTCCGACTTTCAGGGCAGGCTGGCTGGTGAATGTGCCGGCGGTAAATGCGGCGGAAGGGCGCTGAGGCGGTTTATTCCTGAGGGGCGTGCTTGATAACCAGCACGGGGCAGGTCGCTTTCTGGACTACCCGGTTACTGACGCTTCCCAGCAACATGCCTCTGAATTCACTCAAACCCCTGCTGCCCAGGACCAGCAGGTCGGCTCCTTCTTTTTCGGCGACATCCACGATGGCGCTGCCAATCGCTTCGGGGGGATAGTCGATCTCGACGCGTGTGTGGACTTTTGCTCCGGATCCCCTGAACTTCCTGGCCGCCTCGTGTACGATCTTTTCGGCCGTCTCCCGGTTGAAGTCCTTGACGTCGATGTCGGCCGTGCAGCCGGGGCAGATGTGCACCAGCATCACTTTCGTGGCGCCGACCTTCCTTGCCAGCTCCGCGGCGTGCGCCACCGCGGCATCGGCATTGTCAGAGCCATCGGTAGCTACCATGATCTTGCTGAACATCTTTACCCCCGTTGCTGAATCGGTCAGTCCTGGATAATCGATCCCGTGCGGGCGATAGACACTTCCAGCGTCTCGCCGTCGACAGCGATCTCGTGCACCGGCGCGCCGGGCGCCGCCGCGCCGCCTTCGAAACCGAGCTCGCGGCAGAGCGTCTCCGTCCGGAAGAAGTCGGCGTGCTCGCGGACCGCCTGCGCCAGCTCGCCGGCTCCGGCGATGCTTACAGCTATTGTATCCTCAATCCTGAAGCCTGAATCCTTGCGCAGGCCCTGGACCTTGTGCACCAGCTCGCGGGCGAGGCCCTCACGCCGGAGTTCATCCGTCACCACCGTATCGATGCCAACGGCGCGTCCGCCGCTCTGCTCGGTCGAATATCCTTCACGGCCGGATTCCTCCACCAGGATCTCGTCACGCGACAGCACCTCCTCACGGCCATCGACCATAATGCCCAGCTGCCCGTCGGTTTCCAGCCGGTCCAGGGTGTGCGACGGGTCCAGCGCCGCGATGGCGGCGTCGACCTGGGAGCGCTTGGCGCCGAAGCGCGGGCCGAGCTTCTGCAGGTTGGGTTTCAGATTGATCTGGAGCAGGCCGGCGGCATCAGCGGCATAACTGATCCGTTTGACGTTGAGTTCGTCGGCCACCAGCTGTTCGAGCTGCTTCAGGGCCTGCTGCTCTTCGGCTGGCGCCACGATGACAGCTTCGGCCAGCGGCTGCCGCGTCTTGACGCCCGCCTTGTTGCGGGCGGCTCGGCCAAGGTTGACCACTCGCCGAACCTGTTCCATCTCGAACAGGAGTTCATCATCCACCAGCGCCGTGTCGCTGACCGGATAGTCGCACAGATGCACGCTCTCGGGTCCACCAGCGCCGCCACGGAGCGCCAGATTGCGGTAGATCTCCTCGGCGACGAACGGCGTATATGGAGCCAGCAGTTTGGCCACGGTCACCAGGCACTCATGCAGCGTCAGATAGGCGCTGAGCTTGTCCGCGTCCTCCTCGCTCTTCCAGAAGCGGCGACGGCTGCGGCGTACGTACCAGTTGGAGAGTTCGTCAACGAACTCTTGAATGGCGCGGCCGCTGGCGGTCACTTCGTAGTCGTCCAGGCCGGCCCGGACCTGGCCTGTCAGCCTGTGCAGATAGGCGATGATCCAGCGATCGAGCAGCGGCCGCTCAGCCACCGGCAGTTCGTGCTCACCGGGGTCGAAAGCGTCGATGCTGGCATAAACGACGAAAAATGAATATGTGTTCCACAGCGTCAGCAGGAATTTGCGCACGACCTCGTCGATCGCCTCGGGGAAGAAGCGCCGTGGATACCAGGGGGAGCTGACCGTGAACAGGTACCAGCGGAAAGCGTCGGCGCCCTGCTTGTCGAGCACCTGCCAGGGCTCGACCACATTGCCCTTGGACTTGCTCATCTTCTGGCCTTCGCGGTCGAGAATGTGCCCCAGGCAGACGACGTTGCGGTAGCTGGACTTACCGAACAGCAGGGTGCTCACCGCCATCAGGCTGTAGAACCAGCCGCGGGTCTGGTCGATCGCCTCGCAGATGAAGTCGGCCGGGAAACGGGACTCAAACAGCTCCTTGTTCTCGAACGGATAATGCCACTGCGCCACCGGCATGCTGCCGGAATCAAACCAGGCGTCGATCACCTCCAGCACCCGCGTCATCTCGCCGCCGCATTCGGGACACCGGAGCTTCACCTCGTCGATGAAAGGGCGGTGCAGATCGATGTTCGCTCCGGGATCAGCCAACGCCATCTCGCGCATCTCCTCCACGCTGCCGACGCAGTGATCGTGCCCCTCGGCGCAGCGCCAGACCGGGAGCGGCGTGCCCCAGTAGCGCTCGCGAGAGAGCGCCCAGTCGATGTTGTTCTTCAGCCAGTTGCCGAAGCGGCCATGCTTGATGTGCTCCGGATACCAGTTGACCGATTCGTTAGCCTCAAGCAGCTCTTCCTTGACCGCGGTCGTCCGGATGTACCAACTGGCCTTGGCGTAGTAGATGAGCGCCGTATCGCAGCGCCAGCAGTGCGGATAGGAGTGCTCATAGGGGATATGGGCCAGCAGCAGGCCGCGCTGCTGAAGCTCCAGGATTATCTCGGCGTCGGCGTCCTTGACGAACTGGCCTGCCCACGGCTCGACGCGCGCGTCGAAGCGGCCCTCCTCATCGACAGGATTGATAACCGGCAGATCGTTGGCGCGGCTGACTTCCATGTCGTCCGCTCCGAAAGCGGGGGCGATATGCACGATGCCGGTGCCCTCCTCGGCCGAGACAAAGTCCGCCGTCACGATAAAATTAGCCTTCTTTTCCGGCGCGACAAAATCATATGGAGGGATGTAAGCACGCCCGGCCAGCTCCGCCGCCGGGATCTCGCGCACGATCTGCGCATCCTCGCTGAAAAGTTTTTCCACCAGGTCCCTGGCCATGATCAGGCGGCTGCCTTCCCGTTCAACCTCGGCGTAGGTGATGGCAGGGCTGATGGCCGCGGCGACGTTGCTGATCAGCGCCCAGGGCGTGGTCGTCCAGACCAGCAGCGACAGCTCAGGCTCGTCCGCCAGCGGAAAGCGTATATAGATGGATGGGTCCTCGACCGTCTTGTAGCCCTGGTCGACCTCGTGGCTGGAAAGGGAGGTGCCGCAGCGGGCGCAGTAGGGCACCACCTTGTAGTCGTAATAAAGC
>JAJYLK010000088.1 GCA_021787775.1 Actinomycetes bacterium
GCGCTGCTGCTCACCGGCGGAGAGTTCGTCCGGACGGTTGCTCATCTTGTCGCCCAGGCCTACCAGCTGCAGGATTTCCGGCACTTTGCGGCGGATGGAGCGGGCCGGTTGCCCGGTGACCCGGAGTGCATAGGCGACGTTTTCGGCCACCGTGCGGTTTGGCAGCAGTTTGAAGTCCTGAAAGACGCAGCCGATGCTGCGGCGGTGGTGCGGTACGGCGGCGCGGCGCATGCGCTGCAGATTGCGGCCGGCAACGGTGATGCTGCCCTTTGAGGGCTCGAACTCTTTCAGCAGCAGCCGGATGAACGTGGATTTGCCCGATCCGCTGTGTCCCACAAGGAAAGCGAATTCGCCCCGCTCGATGTGAACGCTGACGTCCTCCAGCCCGATGATTTTCGGGTCGTAGGTCTTGGTGACATTTTCAAAGCGAATCAACTGCTCACCTCTGGCTTACCCTCCGAGGGCCCGCTGCGTCATAATTGTGACATCGCACGCATGTGCCCTGGATTGAAAAATGGGAGATATATTGAAGAAACCGCATCTGCCGGTGCGGGCCGGCCGCACCCCGGCCGCGTCCCCGGCAAACCCAACTTTTATTTCCTGCTCTTCAGCACCTGCTCTGCCAGCACCGCCAGATCCCTTGCAGTCAGCTGGAATTCTTCCAGCAGCTGGTCCGGCTGGCCTGATTTTCCAAACGTGTCCTTGATTCCCAGGCGGCCGATTCTTGCCGGGCAATACTCCGTGGCCACCTCGGCCACGGCATCCCCCAGACCGCCGATTACACTGTGTTCTTCGGCGGTCACAGCGCAGCCGGTCTTCGCCAGGCTGGCAGCCACCGTATCCACATCGATCGGCTTCAGCACACTAACGTTTACCACTTCGACGCTGATATCCCTCTTTTTCAACTCTTCAGCCGCTTCGAGGGCCCGGGTTACCATTATGCCACAAGCGAACAGGGAAATGTCAGCGCCTTCGCGCAGGACGTCGCATCCCTTGCCCAGGCCGGCCGGCCGATCCTTGTAGATGAAGGGCACGTTCGGCCTGCCGGTGCGGATATACATCGGCCCCGGGAGTTCATAACTTTCCAGCACCGCCGCGTATGTCTGATTGTAATCAGCTGGCACCACCACGCGCATGTTGGGCAGCAGCCGCATCAGGCCGATATCCTCCACCGACTGGTGCGTGCAGCCGTCCTCGCCTACGGTGAGGCCGCCATGACTGGCGCAGACCCTCACCGGCAGCCTTGGCTGGGCGATGCTCTGCCGCACCTGATCGAAAGCCCTGCCGGTGGCAAATACCGCAAAGGTGGAAGCATAAGCGATTTTACCGCTTATCGCAAGGCCGGCGGCGATGTTCATCATGTTGGCCTCGGCTATGCCCACGTTAAAAAAGCGCGCGGGAAAGGCGGCGCCGAACTTGCCGCTTTTGGTGGAACCGGCGAGATCGGCATCCAGAGCGACGACGTTTTCGTGACTCTCGCCCAGCGCCAGCAGGGCGTCGCCGTAGGCCTCGCGTGTGGCGCGCGCTTTGAGCTCAGCTGCCAACCGGTTCCCCTTTCCCCGGGACCTGCTCGCCCCGCAGCTCGGCGAGCGCCTGCTGTGTTTCTTCCGGCGAAGGGGCTTTTCCGTGCCAGCCGGCATTGTTTTCCATGAAAGACACGCCCTTGCCCTTGACCGTTCTGGCGATGATGGCGGTGGGGCCGTCACCGGCCCGGCTCGCTTCCAGGGCGTCGATTATCTGTTCGAAGTCGTGCCCGTCGATGGCATGGGTATTCCAGCCAAAAGCCGCGAATTTGTCCGGCAACGGCTCGACGTTCATGACATCCTTGGTGAATCCGTCGATTTGCAGGCCATTTGCATCGACGATGGCGGTCAGGTTGGCAAGTTTGTAATGGGCCGCGGCCATGGCTGCTTCCCAGACCTCTCCCTCCTGTGATTCGCCGTCGCCCAGCAGGGTAAAGACGTGGCCCGGCAAGCCGTCGAGGCGCATGCCCAGCGCAAGGCCGGCGGATACCGACAGGCCCTGCCCCAGCGAACCGGAAGAGATCTCCACACCCGGTGTCTTGTGCATGTCGGGGTGACCCTGCAGGTGGCAGTCGATCTTGCGCAGGTTCGGCAGGTCGTCGACGGGAAAATAGCCGCTGCGAGCCAGCGCCGCGTACAATATCGGCGCGCAGTGACCCTTGCTGAGGACAAAGCGGTCGCGGCCGGTCCATTTGGGGTCGTCCGGCCTTTGCTTGAGCACCTTGAAGTACAGGGTGGTGACGATGTCCGTGGCGGAGAGTGAGCCGCCCGGATGCCCCGAGCCCGCCTCCGCAACCATGCGGATGACGTCCTGGCGCAGCAGGCTGGCAGTTTCTTTGAGTTCCTGGATATCCAGCGGGTAGAGCCTCCGAATCGGCGTGCTCCGCGGCCACGCACCTTAAGCCGCCCCCGCAGCCGCGCAAAAAGATTATCTAATGAAACGGAGCGGGGTGCAAGGAGGCGCTGCGGGATAAACCACACGGAACGCGTATTCCGGATGCGATGCTGGACGCCGTCCATATTGGACGTGCCTTGTCATAAAACCTTCATTTGGGAGTTTTTATCCGCCGGTGAGGATGCTGGTCAATCGGTGCCCTTGGCGCCCCTACGGGACACCGGAGCAGGCTGTCAACAACCCGGCTCGCCCGGATGGCCGCAGCACGGCTGGCGGTTCCTAATCTTGATCCAGGTATTGCCGGCAGCGATTTTAAGTTTTCGGATTAAGGGCAGGCTGCTGCCGCGCCAGTTTTCGCGCGCCGCCTGCATGTCGCCGTGAGAATGGACGTGGTGATGGCGATGTGCATGATCTTGCTTCGTCATGCCATATTTTCCTCTGTGTTGGTTCCGTCACATATTTTTCGGAGATTTTCCGGAGGTGCTTTCCGCAGGTGCTTCCGTCACATATTTTCCGGATCAGCTTCCGGAGCTGCTCCGGCAGGTTTTTTGCGATCCCAACACAAATTTATTTTACCCGTTCAACCGGTTTTGACACACGAGCACGCAAGTGGGCGGGTTTAGAAAACACGCAACCCAGGTACCGGTTAATCTGGAAGGCAAACCATCAGGAGGTGACATGTCTCGGACAGATGACAACAAAGAAACTTTTCGCCGGTTTGTTGACGAGGTTTTTAACAGGGGCAACATCGAAGCTGTGGATGAGATGGTGTCACCGGATTATGTCGACCATGAGCTGTTTGCCGATGATATACCACAAAACCGGGAAGGACTCAAAAAAGGTGTGCTGATGTGCCGGGACTGTCTCACCGAACTGTCGGTCAGCATCCATGACGTTGCCGCCGAAGGCGACAAGATCATCGCCCGCACCACCTGGTATGGGGTCCCGGGCGCCGCGTACGGCGATGGCTTCGACGCGGGCGATCCGGACGAGGCGGCACGGGAGCCGCTGGCGGGCAAACCGATCGAGTTCGATACGCTCGAAATCACCCGCTACGAAGACGGCATGGTGGTTGAGCACTGGGGGCTTACTGATGACGGCCCCGGGTGGCCGACGGCGTACTACCTGCCGCGGCGGGCGGGCTCCTGAAACAGGCCGCATCCTGGGCGGATCGGCGTTTTCCCGGCCGGCGCGGGGAGAGAATGTGAACCGGTGCGGATCAGCGGCGCCGCTTCACCGGCCGTCCGCCGATGGCGTTAAGCACCAGCAGAAAGAGGACCGCGCCCACCGTGGCGGTGCCCACCCATCCCAGGAAACTGTCTGGCTCATAGCCGATGAGGGAGAAGAGGTAGCTGCCGAGGACGGCGCCGATGACGCCCACCACGATGTCCATCAGGCAGCCGAGGCCGCCCGCCCGGGTGATGACGCCAGCCAGCCAGCCGCCAATCAGACCGACGATTATGAATGCAAGCCAGTTCATTCGTGTTTTTTCGCGGAAGAATCCCGCGCTCCTGCATTCCGCTGCGGTGATGAAAGCGCGCCCGCGGCGGCCTCACAATAACCGGCCTGGCGGCGCCGCCAGGCTGCTAGCGCACTATCTTGGAGATGTTCTGCTCCAGGATGTCCTCGGCGCCGCTGGCCTTGAGCTCGGGAATAATGACATTTACCGTGTTTTTGTCAACCACCGTTGATATCTCGAAATAGTCGGAGTTATAAAGCGGCGCCACCGTCGGACGTTTCATCGCCGGCAGCACTTCGACGACAGCGTCGAGCTTGTCCCGGTGCACATTCATCGACAGCAGCACCCTGCCCCGGGCGTCGATCACACCCAGCAGCAGCGTGCGGATCTCCTCGATGGCGCGGCGCTTGCCGGAATCTTCCCAGGAGGTCCTGTTGGCGATCAGGCGCGTGGTCGACTCCATGATCACTTCGATGACCTTGAGGTTGTTGCGCCTCAGGGTAGAGCCGGTCTCGGTCAGATCGACGACAACGTCCATGATCTCCGGCACCTTGGCCTCGGTGGCCCCGAAGGAATAAAACACGTCGACATCTTTGCCGAGACCATCGAAAAACTTTTTGGTGATGTTGGGGAATTCTGTCGTGACGCGGCTGCCCGGCCTGATGTCGCCGGCCTTGGCGACCGGGGAGTCCCCGGGTACGGCGATCACCATCTTCATCTTGCCGGTGCCTGTCTTGGCGTAGGGCATCTCGGCCACCTCGAACACGTCGGCTCCGGCCTCGGTGATGCAGTCCAGGCCGGAGATGCCCAGATCGAAATAACCGTCCTCGACGTATTTCGGTATCTCCTGGGGCCGCAGGATCTTCACGGCGCTGATCCGCGCGTCGTCGATGGAAACCGTATACTCGCGCGCGCTGCGGTTGACCGGCAGGTCGGCTTCGGCAAAAAGCTTGAGCGTCTGTTCCTGCAGGCTTCCTTTTGGTAGGGCGATGCTTAGCACGAGTGGCTCCTTTGGGACTTTATGAACCTTCATATCATAGCGAATTTACCTGGCTTCAGATAATTCCGGATGGGGGGAAGCGATGTACGGCCTGAGCGGCGCGACTCCCGCCAACACTGGCAAATATGTGCCAGTTACTCAAAAAAGGGCGCTGAAAACCCTGAGGGCCGGCTTTTCCTCCCGGACGGCTTCACCTGTGACCGGCTGCCGGTCACAGGCTGAATTTAGCTGCTTTTTCCGGCCCGCAGCACAAGGTACTCATGGATGAAACCGTCGATGTCGCCATCCAGCACCCCCTGGGCGTTGCCCACTTCATAATTGGTGCGGTGATCCTTGACCATCTGGTACGGGGCCAGCACGTAAGAGCGGATCTGGCTGCCCCAGGCGATCTCCATCAGTTCGCCGCGCTCCTTCTCCATCAGTTCGGCGCGCTGGCGCTCCTGCAGCTCCAGCAGCTTGCTCTTGAGCAGGCGCATGGCGGTGTTCTTGTTAGACAGCTGCGAGCGCTCGTTTTGACATTGAACAACTATTTTGGTGGGAAGGTGAGTAATGCGCACCGCCGAGTCCGTCTTGTTGACGTGCTGGCCTCCGGCGCCGCTGGCGCGGTAGGTCTCGATCCGCAGGTCCTTCTCGTCGATCTCGACCTGGACGTCTTCCTCCACCAGCGGGCTGACCTCCACGGCGGCGAAGCTGGTGTGGCGCCGCCGGGCGGCGTCGAACGGGGAGATGCGCACCAGCCGGTGGACGCCGCGCTCCGCGGAGAGCAGCCCGTAGGCGTTCTCGC
>JAJYLK010000089.1 GCA_021787775.1 Actinomycetes bacterium
CAAGGTGGTCAATGAGGGCACTGGTTTCGGCGCCAGGTCCGACAAGGTGCAGATCGCCGGCAAGACCGGCACAGCGGAAGTCGGCGATGGCAAGATTAACGCCTGGTTCGTCGGCTTCGCGCCGGCGGACAATCCCAAAGTGGCGATTGCGGTGGTGGTCGAAAACGCGGCTTCAACCGGCCACGACTCCAGCCCGATCGCGCGAGACGTACTGCTTTCGGCGCTGGGGATGCAGTAGTTTAAAGGATTAATATCAGAAATGATGTATTCGAATAAACCAGCAAATGAACCGGCGCCGCTGTACCTGCCGGAATCGAAAGAGTAATGCCTGACATACCGGAAATATTCGATAACCGCTACGAGATCGTCAAACGCCTGGGAAGCGGGGGGATGGCTGACGTCTATCTCGCCCGCGACACGCACCTGGGGCGTGAGGTCGCCATCAAGATCCTCTACCAGCGCTACGCCCGGGACGAGGAGTTCGTGGCCCGCTTCCGCCGCGAGGCGCAGGCGGCCGCGGGGCTGAACCATCCCCATATCGTCAGTATCTACGACCGGGGCGAGGCCGACGGCAGCTACTACATCGCCATGGAATACCTTGAGGGCAAGAGCCTCAAGGACCTGATCGCCCAGAAGGGCAGCCTGCCGCCGGACAAGGCGATCTTCGTCGCCGAGCAGATCCTGCAGGCGCTGCAGTTCGCCCACGAGCACAACGTCATCCACCGCGACATCAAGCCGCACAACATCGTCATCAGCGGTCGCGGCGAGGTGAAGGTCACCGACTTCGGCATCGCCCGCGCCGGCACTTCGGCGAAGATGACCGAGACCGGTTCGATCCTGGGCACCGCCCAGTACCTCTCCCCCGAGCAGGCCAAGGGCAAGGCGGTGGAGCAGGGCTCCGATCTTTATTCCCTCGGTGTCGTGCTCTACGAGATGCTCACCGGGAGGGTGCCCTTCGAAGGCGAGAACCCCGTCGCTATCGCGCTCAAGCATTTAAGCGACGTGCCGGTGCCGCCGCAGGCGCTGAAGCCCGGCATCCCCGACAACCTCAACACTGTGGTGATGAAAGCGCTGGCGAAAGATCCGCGCGAGCGCTATCGCAGCGCTGAAGAATTTTTGGCAGACCTTGGGCGCTGCCGCGAGAACCTGCCGGTGGCGCCGGCGGCCGCGGTGGACGACGGGGCCCGCACCAGCGTCATCCGGCCGTCCGAAGTGGCAGCGATGGGAGGCGGCATGGCCGCGGCGACGATGATCCGGCCGGCACTCGCCGCGGCGAAACAGCCGAAAAAACCCAGCCGCCGCAAATGGCTGTATTCGGCGCTGCTGCTGGTGATCCTGGCGCTGGCGGCGGCCGGCATATATTTCCTGGCCTTCGCCCAGCAGGGCGCCAACATCAGCGTCCCCAACGTGGTTGGCATGACCCAGCAGCAGGCGGAGACCGCGATCCAGAACCAGGGGCTGAAGGTGAACGTCTCTTCGCAGGATTACAGCGACACTGTTCCCTCCGGCAGCGTCATCAGCCAGGATCCCGCCGCCGGATCGATGCTGAAGCGCGACGGCACCGTCAACATCGTCGTCAGCAAGGGCAGCTCCAAGGTCGCGGTGCCCAGCGGCCTCGCCGGCCAGACGGCCAGTTTTGTCGAAGCGAAGCTGCGCGAGGCGGGCCTGAATCCGCAGCGCCAGCCCGACGTCTATTCTGATTCGGTAGACGCCGGTAACGTCATCTCGGTCGATCCCGCTTCGGGCACGCAGGTGGATCAGGGCTCCACAGTGAAATACACCGTCAGCAAAGGGCCGGAGCCGCCGAAGATGGTCACTGCTCCGGATGTCACCGGCATCAGCCAGTCTGATGCCGCCGCCAAGCTGAACCAGGCCGGGCTGGAGCTGGGCAACGTCACGCAGCAGTACTCCGACAGCGTCGCCAGCGGCGACGTCATCAGCCAGAACCCGGGCGGCGGGCAGTCGGTGAAACAGGGTTCGTCCGTGGACCTGGTGGTCAGCAAGGGCCAGCAGCCGGTCACCAAGGTGGCGGTCCCCAATGTGGTCGGCATGGCCGAGTCCGATGCCGCCAACGCACTTTCAGCGGCAGGTTTGCTGACGACAGTTACCACCATCAATAACCCCGGTAATGCATTTCCGTCCGGCACGGTCAAGGACCAGACGCCTGCGGCCGGCACGATGGTCGCCCCTGGCAGCACGGTTCAGATCGACGTCTACAAGTAGCGGCGCCTGACCGCCCGGCCTGCGGAGACAGGCGGGCTCCCCATCATGGCCTCGCCGCCGCATCTCTCCCGCTAAACTACTCGCCTGGCCTCGCCGCCGCAAATCCCCGCTAAACTACTCGCCGGGCCTCGCCGCAAATCCCCGCTGATTCTGCCTGAATAAAAAAAATACAACCAGGGTTGTATTGTCTCGCGAGCATCGCAGGAATATGCTGCGGGCGTCCTGCCCCCTCTCACATTGTCGGTGTGGACTTCGATGATGAAAGGGTTGGTGGGGGCTTTGAGCAGGTCGTTCCGTTCTTTTGGCGCATCCAGCGCCGCAATACTGTTTACCGCGTTTCTTGCCTGGTTACTGTCGTTTTGCCTGCTGCCGGGCGCGCGGGCAGCGGGCGCACCGGGAGACGAATATGTGTTCGGCGCGGACACGCCGGTGGCGTTGACGCACACGGCCTCGGAGCAGAGTCCGGATGTGAGCGGCTCGATCGCCGTCTGGACCGACCTTCGGCCGACCAGTGAATGGAAGCATCCGAGCCGGATCTTTATCAGGGATCTTTCGAAAGACGAACAGGAGCGGCCGCTGGTGGACGCGCCCGACAAATACCAGTCCAACCCGGCAATCGACGGCAACCTTGTCGTCTGGCTGCAGGAGGGAAAGATCCATTACATGTTTCTCGGGGACGGCTGTCCTGGCGCCGCCGGATGCGACCGCACCCTTGAGCTGCCGGGCGCGGCGCCGGGGAACCCGGCGATATCCGGTCATCGGATCGTCTGGCAGGACGCCCGCGCTGGCAGCCTCGAGTCCCACATCTACATGTATGACCTGGACAATCCAGGCGAGCAGGTGGTGTGCGCCACTGACACACGCCAGATCCTGCCGGCGATCGAGGGCGACTGGGTGGTCTGGCTCGATTACAGTCCCGGCACGCCACTTACTCCATGTGTTGATATTCATGCCAGAAATGTGGTGACCCGCGAGGATCGCCGCATCACCACCGACTGCGGCGCCGTCTTTGAGGAATCCCCGCATATCAGTGGCGCCACGATTGTGTGGGACGTGGGTGGCGGCCTCTCCTATCCCTCAACCGCGGTCTGGACTTACAACCTGGTCTCCGGAGAAACGCGCCGGATAGTCACGGGTGGCTTCCTGAACGCACGCCCGGATATTTTCCGGGACAAGATCGTGTGGCAGCGTACGGAGGTGCCCAGGCAGACGCCCCAGATCTGGATGTACGATCTCGGCACCGGCGTCAGCCAGCAGGTGTCCCACGGCAACGCAGACCTGGGGGCGCCGGCTGTTACCGACGGCAGGATCGTCTGGCAGGACAACCGGGACGGACAGCCTGCCATCTACCAGAATCGGATCGGCGACAACGCCCGGGCGCTGGCGGAAAAATATGCTCCTCACCTTTATCTGCATCCAGAGGAATATTTCGAACCGCGTCCGGTTGACATCATGCTGGCGGGTGACGGAACGCGCCTGATGCAGAACTCCGTCATCCCCGGCGGCGATGCCACTCTGGCGGCGGCGCCTTCGCTGTCGGCGGCTGATCTGGGAAATTACTTCCTGGCGCAGGATGAACCCGGCAAGGCCGGCACCGGCAAGTATATAGATCTGCCGGGCAATAACGCTCTCGCATGGGGGTTTCCGACGGAGTGGCTGCTCAGACATGATTATGTCGACCGGTACCGCGAGCTGGTTGCGAGCGGGAGGTATCCGGAGACGGTATATGCCCGCCTGGTTCCCGACCGCGGTAGCGGCAATCGCACGGTGCTACAGTACTGGCTATCCTATTACTTCAATAATTTCAACGACTATCACGAAGGCGACTGGGAGCTGGCGGAAGTCGTATTCGGGCCTGACCTGGAGCCGCAGGCCGTGGGTCTCAGCCAGCACACCGGCGGGAGCAAGCGCCGCTGGGATGATGTCGAAGGTCCCGACAGTCATCCGGTCATCTACGTCGCCAGGGGTTCGCACGCCGGCTATTTCGCCGCCGGTGACTACAACGTGCCGGTGCCGGTTCTGCCGGACGCAACCGATCATGCGGCAGCCGGGTTGCTGCATACGCCGGCGGTGGAGATGCTGCCTGACGTGCTCTCCGGCGGCGCGGCCGGCCTGCGCGACGGCCCGTATGCCTGGCTGGCTTATCAGGGCGCCTGGGGCGAACTTACCGGATTGCCGGGAGGAGACGGTCCCCAGGGGCCTGCGGCTGCGCCCGAGCATAGCGCGATCTGGGACGATCCGTTTGCGTGGTTCGACGGATTGCGATGGGACGGTGCGCCGGAAGCTGACGGACATGTCTCCGGCGAACTGATGGCCAGCACCGATCCCGATGAGGAGCTCGATCTTTATGACAGCGACGGCCGCCATGTGGGAAAGAATGCCAGCGGGGGCATCGACCGGCAGGTTCCGGGAGTCGAGTATCTCGAAGTGCCCGGATCGGGTCATAGCATCATCGTCCATGGCCAGGGCGCCGGGTTCAGATTCGTGCTGTCCGGCGGCGCGAGCGGCGGCAGCTATGATTTCCAGGCCTCGGTTCCCCAGGCAGCGGCGGACCAGGTGAAGACGATCCGTTTCAACGGCGTGCCGGCCGGCGGGCAGGCTGTTTTCGACCCCGCGGCTGCGGCCCTCTCGTTGCAGGCGGACCTGGATGGCGATGGCAACTACGAGCAAACTCTCGTGCCCGATAGCGTTTCCAGCACGAAAATCGATCTGCAGCCGCCCGCGGCCAGTACCGATCTGACGCTGGCATCGGTATCGTCGCATGGCGCCACGCTAACTTTCACAGCACCGGGCGATAACGGCGCCGCCGCGGCATCAGTCTATTACGACGTGCGGTATTCTGTCGTTCCGCTGACTGAGGAGAACTGGCGCGACGCCCAGCCGCTGGCCGCGGTTCCGGGCCCGCAACAACCGGGCACCAAGGTGACGGCGGGCCTCGATGGACTGGCTGCCGGCACCACGTACTATGTCGCGCTGCGATCGCGGGATGCGGCGCTATGGGAATCCGGCCTCTCCAACATGGTGACCTTCACGACAACGCGGCCGCGCTTGTCCTGGTCCGGCGGCAGCGCCCGCTGGGCTGACCTGGCGGATTATCTCGACCGCCGGCTGGCGGTAGAATACAAGCTTGCCAATACGGGCGACGCCGCCGCGCGGCAGGTGGCGCTGGAGGCATCCGTCTGCAATCCAGATTCTGTCAATCTGTCAACGCCGCTGCCACTGGCGATCGCGGACATCCCGCCTGGCGGCAGCCGCAGGATAGAGCTTCAATACCGGGTGCCGGATGGAGTCGCCAGGTTCACCGCCCTCACATTTGCCGATTGCATCGATGGCGCCGGCCGGGTTTACCATTTTCCGGAGACGCGGTAATGGCCGGCGCCCGCGGGGAGGAACGCGCCAGCCTCAAAAGGCAGCGGGGCTGGTTTAACGCCAGAT
>JAJYLK010000090.1 GCA_021787775.1 Actinomycetes bacterium
GCTGCAGGATCATGTTGCCGTCGGCATCCGCCAGCTCACTCTCGATCTCCACGCCGCGGTTGATCGGACCCGGATGCAGCACGCGCTGGTCCGGCCGCACATGCCGGCGGCCGACGCAGTAATGGCCGATGTATTCCCGCAGCGAGGGCAGGTAGTTGGCGCCCTCATGCCGCTCTTTTTGCATCCGCAGCAGGTAGATGACATCAACCTTTTTCAGGTCATCAAGGGTATGAGAGACCTCGGCCCCGAGCGACTCCACCCCGCGCGGCAGCAGCGCCGGCGGCGCGATCAGCCGCACCTGCATCCCCATTTTCCTGAAACCGGCGATGTTGGAGCGGGCGACGCGGCTGTGGAGGATGTCGCCGACAATCGCCACTTTGAGGCCGTCCAGCTCGCCGTAGGTCTGCTTGAGCGAAAAGATGTCCAGCAGGCACTGGGTCGGATGCTCGCCTTTACCGTCGCCGGCGTTGACCACGTGCGCCTGCGTATAGCGCGCCATGAAAGCGGGCGCGCCCACATGCGGATGGCGCACCACCAGGATGTCCGGGCGGTAGGCGCCCAGCGTCAGCACCGTATCCTTGAGCGATTCACCCTTGCCGACGGCGCTGGAGTCGGCCTTGACGTTGATGACGTCGGCCGAGAGGCGCTTGCCGGCCAGCTCGAACGAGGTCGAGGTGCGGGTGCTCTTCTCGAAGAAAAGATCGATGATGGTGCGGCCCCTGAGCGTCGGCACCTTCTTGATGTCCCGCCGCGAGAGCTCCAGGAAATCCTTGCGGGCCGTGCCCAGGATGGAGTCGATCTCCTCCCGCGACAGGTCACCGATAGAAAGCAGGTTCCAGTTCATGGACACACCATCCCCATTTCTGTCATCCTGAGCGCAGCGAATGATACCGGTTGCCAGCTCATCACTCCACCGCCTCCAGAACGACCTCGTCTATCCCGTCAACTTCTTCCAGGCGCACATTGATGCGCTCGTCCTGCGAGGTGGGCAGATTTTTGCCAACATAATCAGGCCGGATCGGCAGCTCGCGGTGGCCCCGGTCCACCAGCACCGCCAGCTGGATGCGCGCCGGGCGGCCGTAATCGAAGAGAGCGTCGATGGCGGCGCGGATGGTGCGTCCGGTGAAGAGCACGTCGTCGACCAGCACGATCGTCTTCTCGTCGATGTTGAAGGGCAGGTTGGTGCCGCGCAGCTCCGGGTGGGTCAGCTTGGGCCGCACCGTCAGGCTGCCACGGGCGGCCACATCATCACGGTAGAGGGAGATGTCAAGCTCGCCCACCGGGATCTCTCTTCCGGAGAACTCTTCCAGCAGGCGGGTCAGGCGGTGGGCTAGATGAGCGCCGCGGGTGTGGATGCCGACGATCGCCAGCTCGCCGGCGTCCTGGTCTTTTTCCAGGATCTCGTGGGAGATGCGAACGATGGTCCGCGCCAGCTGATCGGCGGAAACGACTGTCCTTGAAAAAACGCCGCTCACACGCGGGTCCGGATGGACGCGCGCCGGCGGCTCAAGAGGAATGTTCCTGCAAACAGGGTCATTTTCACTCCCTTGTCAGCCTCACTGGGCGTGATTAAAGGGTGCAACACTTGCTGTCATGTAGTTTATCGGACGCGGCGGGCGCGAGTCAAACGGTCCCCGACCGAAAGATACGCCGCCCCGCCGGCCCCTGCTCGAGATGCATTTCTCGACTCCGCAAACAGGAATCAGGTATCCTGAAACAGGACTCATGAATCACCAGGATAAAAAAGACTGGCAGGATCTTCCCGCACCGCGCGCTTCCAGCGGCAAAGGCTCGCCGCAAAGGGCGCAGTCGGTGGCGGCGCGCGTCCTGATAATCCTGTCCATCATCGCCGTTTTCATCGTTGCCGGCGCGCTGGTGCTGATCGTGCACGCGGCCGGCGGCGACCAGCCAGCGCCGCAGGTGACGGCGACGCAGGCAACCGGGAGTTAGCAGGCTACAGCCGCCCCGCCACGATTTCGCCCAGCACCTCGGGGTCGGCCAGCGTCGATGTGTCTCCCAGCTCCTCTGTCTCGCCGGCAGCCACCTTCCGGAGGATGCGCCGCATGATCTTGCCGCTGCGCGTCTTCGGCAGCCCCGGAACGAACTGGATCTTCTCCGGTTTGGCGATGGGACCGATCTCCTCGCCGATGAAAGCCGTCAGCTGGCGGCACATCTCGTCACTGCCCTCGAATCCCTGCCGCAGCACGACGTAGGCATAGATGCTGCTGCCCTTGACCTCGTGCGGATAGCCGACCACGGCGGCCTCGGCCACGGCTTCCTGCGACACCAGCGCCGATTCGATCTCGGCGGTCCCCAGCCGGTGGCCGCTGACGTTGATGACGTCGTCGATGCGGCCCATCATCCAGAAATCGCCGTCCGCGTCGATGGCGGCGCCGTCGCCGGTAAAGTATTTGCCGGGGAAGCGCTCGAAATAGACTTCACGCATGCGCTTGTGCTCCGGATCGCCGTAGGTGCCGCGCAGCATGCCCGGCCACGGCTGGTCCACCACCAGGTAGCCACCCTCGCCCCGCGCCGCCGGCGAGCCGTCCTCGCGCACCACCTGGGGCACCACGCCGGGGAAGGGCCGGTTGGCCGACCCGGGCTTGAGTGTCATCGCGCCCGGCAGCGGCGTGATGATGACGCCGCCGGTCTCTGTCTGCCAGTAGGTGTCGACGATCGGCAGCCGGTTGTGGCCGACATGCTCGTAGTACCACATCCAGGCCTCGGGGTTGATCGGCTCGCCGACCGTCCCCAGCAGCCGCAGGCTTTCCAGCGGATGCTTCTGCACCCACTCCGCCCCTTCGCGCATCAGCGCCCGGATGACCGTCGGCGCCGTGTAGAAGATGCTCACGCTGTGCTTGTCGACGATTTCCCAGAAGCGATCCGGCTCGGGATAGGTGGGCACGCCTTCGAACATCAGCGAGGTGGCGCCGTTGCTGAGCGGCCCGTAGACGATGTAGGTGTGGCCGGTGATCCAGCCGATGTCGGCTGTGCAGAAGTGGATATCCTCCTCCTGATAATCAAAAATCCACTTGAAGGTCAAATGAGAGTAGAGCATGTAGCCGCCGCTGGTGTGCAGTACCCCTTTGGGCTGGCCGGTGGAGCCGCTGGTATAGAGGATGAACAGGGGATCCTCAGCGCCCAACTCCTCCGGCGGGCAGAAATCCTCGACGTCAGCGCGCGCAATCTGGTCGTTCCACCACTCGTCGCGGTCCGCCTGCATCGCCGCGGCGCGGTCCCCCAGCCGTTCGGCGACGATCACCTTCTCCACCGTGGGGCAATGCTTGAGCGCCTCGTCGGCGTGCGCCTTGAGCGGCACCGGCTTGCCGCCGCGCATGCCGCCATCGGCGGTGATCAGCATGCGGGCGCCGCAGTCGTTGATGCGGTCGGCGAGCGAGCCGGAGCTGAAGCCACCGAAGACGATGCTGTGGATGGCGCCGATGCGGGCGCAGGCCAGCATCGCGATCGCCAGCTCCGGGATCATCGGCAAGTAGATGCTGACACGGTCGCCGCGCTTGATGCCGTGCTTTTTCAGCACATTCGCGAAGCGGTTGACCTCTAGTGACAGCTGTTCATAAGTGTAAGTGCGGTGTCCGCCGCCGTCCGCCTCCCAGATGATGGCGGCCTTGTCACGGCGCGGGCCGTCCAGATGCCGGTCGAGGCAGTTGTAGGAAGCGTTGAGCGTGCCGCCGATGAACCAGGCTACCTCGGGCTTGTTGAAGTCATACTCCAGCACCTTGTCCCAGCGGCGCGTCCAGGTCAGATGCTCCTCGGCCATCTCGGCCCAGAAACTTTCCGGATCCTTGATGGAGCGGTCATAGAGCGCCTGATAATCATCCATGCTGGCTACATGCGCGCTTGAGCTGAAACCCTCCGGCGGCGCGAACCGCCGCTTCTCCAGCAGCAGGCTCTCAATCGCCTCGCCACTGATGCCGGCCGCATGGGCTGGCTGGTCCTGCCCTTTCGAAGCTGAGGCTACGCCGTCTTTAGAATGTCTGTTATCTGCCAAAACCTTCTCCGATCCCTGACCGACAGTAATCATTTAATGTTCCCAAATAATAAACGAAATCACGGGGTAGCGGGAACATCCTTTCAATCGCAATTTACTTTCAATCCCAGTATGAGCAAACCATAAATATGATATTTTTACTACATGACCTCAGTAGTTGAAGAAGCTCCGGAAGCATCCCCGCCACTGGCGACAGACAGATTACCCGATATTCCGTTCAATCCGAAAAGCTCCCGGACTTTAAGAGTGGCACTTATGATTGATGCCATTTTTCTGTTCGGCGCGATCATTACCTACTGGGAAAGAACACCGGGTTATCTAGTGTTGAATTACATCCAGGGTTTTATTAGCCTGGCAATAATCTTCTTATTTCTGATGTGGGTTTATCATTCCAGTAAGAATTTGTTATATGTCAATTCTGGCGGACAGAAATACTCACCGCCGGCCGCTGTTATCTGGTGGCTTGTGCCAGTTGCATCACTGTTCATGCCGATTCTTGTCATGCGTGAGATCTGGCAAGCAAGTAATCCGCAAGCGGACCCAGCAGATATTCTCTCCTGGCAACAGATCCCAATCTCGCGGTGGGCAAATTCACTCTTGGGCTCCTGGTGGCTGGCATTCATCATCCCCCAGACGCTTTCCTTCGTAAGAGTCTACGGATTCAGCGGGACTTATGTGCATAACTTCCTTTCACTGGAGGCGGCCATCCTGGCCATCTTCATCGTCAAGAAGATAGACGACAATCAATTGAAGAAATATCTGAAAGTGTCCCGGATGGCTTTAATGGGCGGTGAAGCAGGAAAACCCCTGACACGCATTTCCGGCAATGTGCCGTTATGGACCACTGAGGGCAAATTGATAGCGCCTGATTCAGGGAAATTTTCGACGCAAGGCTTCAATGCGGCCCGAGCCAGGCCCGAATCTTTACTATGGAAATTCGCCACACCAGGCGAGATATCAACAGACCTGGCAATGTCTGGTAATACCATCTACTTTGGCAGCAGCGACGGTTATCTCAATGCTGTGGATGTGCCATCTGGAAAGCAGCTTTGGCGGTTCGGAACGAAAACGGGACATGGCCACGACCAAAATCCTATTTCCTCTCCATCAGTCGCCAGCGGTCTTGTCTGTTTCTGCGGCGCCGATGACAATATTTATGCGCTCGATGCCGTGACCGGCAAATATATCTGGCACTTCAAGATTAATATGGGAGTACTTCCTTCACCCCTAGCAATTGATGACATGGTATATTTTGGCTCGGGTGATAAATGTATGTATGCCCTGGATCTAAAGACGGGGCAGTCGATCTGGAAAATCAAGGTAGGCGGCTTCGTCGATTCGAAGCCGCTGCTTTATCAAGGCTCGCTCATCTTCGGCGCTTTTGACAAGCGATTGCGCGCCCTGGATGCTCGCGACGGCCGGGAGCAGTGGCAAATAAAGGGGAGAGGCAAGATAGATGCCACACCGCTTATTTTTGATGATAGGTTATTTTATGTCAGTTACGATCATAGCCTGCATGCGATTGATTTAGGCTCCCGCGAAGAGCTATGGGCCTTCCTGGCGAGAGGTCTGTTCTCGTCTCAACCGGCAATATCTGGCAACACTGTTCTCTGCGGCAACTA
>JAJYLK010000091.1 GCA_021787775.1 Actinomycetes bacterium
GGTCCCGCGCCTCGTCGGCGTTTCCGCCGATGGCGCGTCCGGCCGCGGAGGTCTTTCCCACGGATGGCCCATCCGAATATGGGTTTCCCGCGGAGGGATTACCCGATGTACTTTCAGCTTCCAATTCACACCATTTCGGCAGCAATCCTGATTATTTTCGACGCGGGGCTCCTTCATCCTCTGCCGCCGCGCTTTTCCGAGCCTGCCCGGCCGGCCTGCGAGCCTGCGCCGTGACCCCCCGGAGCGCCCGCAAATGCCTGAGGTGAGCGCGCATAGCCACATCCCGGGTCGTGGCGCGCCAGCCCCTTGATCTCCAAAGACACCAGCGCTCCGGCGGCAGCGCCGCTTTCCAGACCGGCGCCTGCCGCCAGCAGGTCCAGGTGTCGGTAATCTGCCGTCAGCTGCCGGTAGAGCCGCGCTTCGTCCTCGCCGAGCGGCGGCGAAGCGGCTTCAGCCCGATCCGCCCGCGGCTCGATGCCCAGCACCTCGAAAACATCATCCGGCCGCGCCACTGGCACGGCTCCGGACCTGATGAGTTGATGCGGTCCGGCTGACAGCTCCGAGAAAATGCTTCCCGGGACTGCGAAGACATCCTTGCCCTGCTCGAGGCAGAAGTCTGCCGTGATCAGCGCGCCGCTCTTCTCCCTGGCCTCGACCACGATGACGCCCTCGGACAGGCCGGCGATGATGCGGTTGCGAGCCGGGAAGCGCCACGGCAACGGCGCAGTCCCGGGTGGATATTCGGAAATGACGACGCCGGACTTTAGTATCTTTCTGTAAAGAGCCGCGTTCGCGCGCGGATAGATGCGGTCAGGGCCGCACCCCAGCACGGCCACAGTGCCGCCGGCGCTCTCGATGGCGGCGCGGTGGGCGGCGGCGTCCACGCCAAAAGCCAGGCCGCTGCAGATGCAGACACCGCTGCTGGCCAGAGCTCCAGCCAGATGTCCGGCGGCGTCCAGCCCGTAACGCGAGGCCGCGCGCGCACCCACGACGGCGATGCGGCGGCCCGCCATGAGCTCGCCCAGGTGCGCCAGAGGCCGCGCCGCGCCGCCGCCGATGACGAATATCCCCGCGGGCGGATCAAAGATCTGCGCCAGCGCCGGTGGATAACCCTCCTGCCCCAGCGCGGCAAACTCTATCCCCCGGCGGGACAGGGCCTGCCGCTCATGCGCGGGCGAGAAGCCGGCGCGAAATGCCATCAGCCGCTCGCGTTCCAGCCTGGTCAGTTTGAAATGCGCCGCCAGCTCATCCGGCGCCAGCGCCCAGAGTCTTTCCGGAGCCAGTTTCCGCAAGGGCGCCGGCAATGGCCGTTTGACGACGCCGCATGTGAACAAAGCCAGCGCCAATGCCGCATCCGGAGCGGCGATGGCGCCTCCGGCACGGAATGAATCAGCAGCCATGCCAAGCCTGCCTGTCAATGCCCCGATAGCCGATCGCCTCCGCCAGATGCGCCGCCCCGATCACTTCGGCGCCATCGAGGTCCGCGATCGTGCGCGCGACTCTGAGGATGCGATGATGTGCGCGGGCGCTTAAGGCCAGGCGGTCGATGGCCTGCTCCAGCAACTGCACCGCGACGGCGTTCGGCCGGCAGAGCCGTTCGGTCATCCCGGCCCGCATCTGGGCGTTGCAAAAGCAGGCATCGCCGGCGGCAGCGCCGGCAAATCGTCGCCGCTGGCGCTGGCGTGCGGCTGCGACGCGCACCGCCACGGAGGCCGAGTCCTCGCGCGAGCCCGCGCCGGTGAGCTCCTGCCTGGTCAAGCCCCGCACCTCGACCACGACATCGATGCGGTCCAGTAGCGGACCGCTGATGCGGCCGCGGTACGCGTCTATCTTATGCGGCGGGCAGACACACTCGCGCCGGGCGTCGCCCAGGTGGCCGCAAGGGCAGGGGTTCATCGCCGCCACCAGCATGAATCTTGCCGGAAACGTCACCGAGTTGAGCGCCCGGGACACCGAGATCATGCCGTCCTCCAGCGGCTGCCTCAGGGTCTCCAGCGCCAGACGGGAGAATTCCGGCAGCTCATCGAGGAACAGCACGCCCAGATGCGCCAGGCTCACCTCGCCGGGACGCGGGCTGGCGCCGCCTCCGGCCAGGCCGATGTGCGAGATGGTATGGTGCGGCGAACGGAACGGCCGGCCGGCCACAACCGGCCGGCCGCCGCCCAGAAGACCGGCGACACTGTAAACACGGGTCACCTCGATCGCTTCCTCCATGCCCAGCGCCGGCAGGATGGAAGGCAGACGCCGGGCCAGCATCGTTTTGCCCGAGCCCGGCGGACCGATCATCAGCATATTATGGCCGCCGGCGGCACAGACCTCGAGGGCGCGCCGGGCAAGCTCCTGTCCGCGCACATCCGCAAGATCCAGCTGCCCGGCCCCGGCCGTCCCGAGCAGGCTCCGGCCGTCGACCTTTGCCGGCGCCAGCGCCTCCTCGCCGGTGAAGAAAGCCACAGCCTGCCTGAGGCTGCTGACTCCGATGATCTCGACGCCGCCGACCAGCGCCGCCTCGGCTGCGTTCGCCGCGGGCACTAAAAGCCCGCGCCTTCCCGCCCGGCGGGCGCCCTCGGCGATGGCCAGCACGCCGCGGACGCCGCGGACCGACCCGTCCAGTGAAAGCTCGCCGACGGCGCTGTATTCTTCCAGCATTTCGGAGGCGAATTGTGCGGACGCAGCCAGCAGGGATACGGCGATGGGAAGGTCGAACAGCGGCCCTTCCTTGCGCACATGCGCCGGCGCCAGATTGACCGTGATCCGCCGGAGCGGGAACTCGTAGTCGGAGTTGGCGATGCCGGCGCGGACGCGCTCCTTGGCTTCGCGCACCGAGGCGTCCGGCAATCCAACTATGGTAAAGGCGGGCAGGCCCCAGCCCAGGTCGGTCTCGACCTCGACCGGGTAGGCGTCCATCCCCTGCACCGCGTGGCTGTGCAGCCTGGCAAGCATCCGGCATCACTCCCCTGGTGGGAGCCGCCGCAAGAGAAGGTGAAGTGAGGAGCGTTAGGTTATCAAAGATGCGCGCTTCTGGAAACCGGCGCAGCGGACGGCCTATCTGAAGGCGTCCTTAAGATGCAGCAGCTGCGCCTCTTCGTCGCGGCCGTCCAGCATGATCGCGACCGCGTCGAAGCGGAAGCTCATCCTGGCGATGCCTTCGTCGCGCTGGTGTTCAGCCAGCCACATCGTGGCCATGCGCCGGATCTGCGCCTGTTTGCGCGGGCCTACGGCTTCAAAGGGCTCGCCGAACCGCCGGCCGCGGCGGGCCTTGACCTCGATGAAGGCGATGATGTCGCCAATCCTGGCAATGATGTCGAGCTCGCCGTAACGGGAACGGTAGTTGGTCTCGAGGATGGTGTAGCCGTGGCGCTCCAGGTGCCGGCGGGCGATCGCCTCGCCGGCGCGGCCCCGGGACACGCGCGGATCGGGTCCGGTTCGCCCAGCCTCGCCCTGGCCCCCGGCGGCGGTCATCCTGCCTCGGCCGTCCTGAAGATGGAATCGGATTTGAAGGAGCGCCGGTGCAGCGGACTGTAACCGTGGGCAGCGATGGCCTCGCGGTGCGCCCTGGTGCCATAGCCGACGTGGCTGTCAAAACCGTACTGGGGATAAAGCAGATGCAGGCGGTGCATGAGCCGGTCGCGGGTGACCTTGGCGATAACCGACGCCGCGGCGATGGCGGCGCTCAGCGAGTCCCCCCCCTTGACCGGCCGGTGCGGCGGGGCGCCCGCCGGCAGCTTCCAGCCATCGACCAGGACCAGCTCCGGGCAGGGCGATATCATCCCCAGGCAGCGCTCCAGATCACCCAGGTTAGTCCGGTGCATGCCGTTCTCGTCGATGCTTCTGGAACTGGAGACGACCACGGAAAATCGTGCGGCACAGCGGATCAACAGGGGATAGAGCCGCGCGCGGGCGGCCGCTGTCAGCTTCTTGGAATCGTGCAGCCCATCCAGCAGCGTCCGGCAGCGGCCAGCTTCGAAGCGCGAGTAGTCGAACACGACCGCGGCGGTCACCAGCGGCCCCGCAAAGCATCCGCGTCCAGCCTCGTCAGCGCCGGCAACCTCGCCCGAGCCGCCGCACAGCTTGTAATCAAACTCGAACAGGAGGCTGGCGCTGCGGGCGGACACCGCGCTCTAACCGAACCATGTGATGCGGTTGAGCGGCCAGTAGATCATGAACGCCTTGCCGATGATGTTCTGATCGGACAGCCAGGGCGTCGGCCAGAAACGGCTGTCCTTGCTGTCGGAGCGGTTGTCGCCCATGAGGAAGACGTTCCCTGGCGGGATCGTCACCGGACCGAAACTGCTGGTGTCGGTGCCATTGACATAAGGTTCTACCTGTGGCTGGCCGTTGAGGATCACCTGGCCTTTGACCACCTGGACCTTATCGCCGCCGACGGCGATGATGCGCTTGATCAGGTCTTCGCCGTGGTCTTCCGGCAGCGGCGATGGGAAGACGATGATATCGCCGCGCTGGGGGTCACTGAAGCGGTAAGCCTGGCGGAAGACAAGCACCCTGTCTCCGATGTCGAGGGTGTGCTCCATCGATCCGGAAGGGATCAGAAAGGGTTTGACCACCAGCAGCTGCAGCAGGTACGCGATGATCACCGCGCTGGCGACGATGACGATCATTTCGACGATGCTGCGGGTGAGGCTCCGCGGCCGTTTTCGTTTGGGAGTCATATGGCCGGGTTCCAGCGGCGTTGCGCCGTGGGGCTCACCGGATGCTTCATCCGGTTCCACTGCCCCTCCCCGGTCTGCGGGCGTCTGGTTGATTTCCTCGCCCATTTGTGTCAGTAGCCTAGCGCTGCTTCTCTCGAACCCTGGCCTTCTTGCCAACCTTCGAGCGCAGGTAGTAGAGCTTGGCGCGGCGCACATCGCCGATGCTAAGCACCTCAATCTTGTCGATCTTCGGCGAGTACAGCGGGAAAGTGCGCTCCACGCCGACTCCGAACGAGTGCTTGCGCACCGTGAACGTCTCACGGGCGCCTTCACCCTGGCGCTTGATGACAATCCCCTGAAAGACCTGGATTCTCCGGCGCGTGCCCTCGATCACCTGAAAGTGTACCTTGACCGTATCACCCGCTTTAAACTGCGGGATGCCTTTCTTCAGCTGCTGCTCTTCGAGTCTCGCTATCGTCTGGTTCATGATTTTCTCCTCGCGGCATGCCGCCCCGTCTTGCGGCGCCGGCGCCGGAATCGGCGCTGCTGCCAATCTTTAGTGCCAAGTTCGAAATTCTAGAGGTTATGGGGCGGAATTGCAACAAAACCGGCATAACCGGCCTAGGATGCTGTCATCTGACTGATGAAAAAATATACCGCGAATCCAGACATGACAAGCCCGTACAGCAATAACAACGTCCGCGAGCGCGCCCTGATGTCCAGCCGCGCGCCCACATAGGCCATGGGCACGATCCCGACGGCCATCAGGGCCATGATTTCCAGATCGACATGACCCAGGGCCAGCTGGATGGCGCTGCCGGGAAGGGCCACCAGTTCGACCACCAGCAGTGAAGTGGCGATCGCGCTTGACCGGCATCCGGAAGAGGATCACGAACGCCGGGACGAAGAAGATGCCGCCGCCGTTTGCCAGCACGCCTGAGAGCAGGCCGATCATCCCCGCGGCCAGTAGCACCAGCCAT
>JAJYLK010000092.1 GCA_021787775.1 Actinomycetes bacterium
CGGTGGTCGCCGGATCACTTTCGAAGTCAAGAATATCATCCGCAAGCTGGAAGGAAAGCCCCAGATTGTCGCCGTAGCGTCCCATGGCCGAAATCACCGCCGGCGAACAGCCTGAAAGCATGGCCCCCAGCTGGCAGGCGGCGGCGAACAGGCCCGACGTCTTGTGACGGCAGCGTTCGAAATACGCCGCCGGCGCCAGCCCGTAATTGGCTGTCTCGCGCATCTGCATGAGCTCGCCCAGGCTGAGGTCCAGGCTGGCCCGCGACAGCAGCGACACAGCCGCCGGCTCATCGGTGCCGGCCAGCAGATCGAAAGCGGTGGAAAACAGATAGTCGCCGGCGCCGGTACTCAGCCGCCGGCCGTGAGTTGAAACCAGGGTAGGCTGGCCGCGCCTGAGCTCGGCGCCGTCGATGACGTCGTCATGCACCAGCGTGGCCATGTGCACCAGCTCCACGGCCGCGGCGGCGGCCAGCTGCGCGTCGCCGGCAGGAGTCTCCCTGCGCGCGGAGAGGAAGACCAGCAGCGGCCGCAGGCGCTTGCCGCCGGCCGCCAGCGTGAACGAACATGACTGGCTCAGAATCCCCGCAGGCCGTGCGGCCGCCTCGCCGAGCAGATCTTCGCAGCGCCGCATGCTCGCGGCGAACCGGTCCCAGTAAAGCGCACGGAACTGTTCCAGGGGACTTGCCGCGGTCTGCCTGCCGGCCATGTTCATTTGGTCCCCTGGTGAAGCGCGATGATACTGCCCGCCATGAGTTCGTAGCTCACGTGTTTCAGCCCGGCGCCGCGCATCACGACCGCAAGCTCATCCGCCGGCGGAAAGCGCCGCACCGAATCGGGCAGGTAACTGTAGGCGCTGCCGTTGCGGGAGACGATCCGCCCCAGCGCCGGCACCAGCCGGTCGAACCAGATGGCGTAAAAGTGGCTGAAAGGCGTCTTCACCGGCCGGGTGATCTCGAGGCAGACGACGCGCCCTCCCGGCCGCACCACCCGCGTCATCTCCGCGAATACCTTGTCCAGATCGGGGATATTGCGCACGCCGAAACCGACGGTGCAGGCGGCGAAACTGTCGTCGTTAAACTCCAGGCTGGTGGCGTCCCCCCAGCGAAAATCGACGTTGCGGCCGGTGCGCGACGCCTTGTCGCAGGCCACTGTCAGCATGCGTCGGCTGAAATCGACGCCGGTGACCGAGCCCAGCGGCCCCACGGCATCGAGCATGGCAAACGCAAAATCGCCGGTGCCGCAGCAGACGTCGAGCGTCCGCTCGCCAGGCGCTGCGGCGGCGGCCGCCACCCCGCGCCGGCGCCAGCGATGGTGCATGCCGGCGGTCATGAGGCTGTTCATCAGGTCGTAGCGCCGCGCGATGGCGCCGAACATGTCCCGCACCCGCGCGGGCTCGGGAGCCCGCGACGAACGCGGGCCGGCGCCGGCATTCACCGGCCCTCCCAGCGCTGGAAAAGCTTATGCCCGACCCCGAGGATATCGAGCGCCTTGCCCGCGACAAAATCCACCAGGTCATCGATGCTTTGCGGGTTGTGATAAAAAGCGGGCATCGCCGGGACAACTTGTGCCCCTGCCATTTTTATGGTCAATAGGTTGCGCAGATGGATCTCGCTCAGCGGCGTCTCGCGCGGCACTACCACCAGCGGCCGCCCTTCCTTTAGCATCACATCGGCCACGCGGTGGATCAGGTTGCGGGTGATGCCGCTGGCGATGGCGCCGACGCTCGACATCGAGCAGGGACAGATGACCGCGGCGTCCGCCAGGGCGCTGCCGCTGGCAAAAGCGTGTCCCATGTTGGCCGGCAGGACGATCTCCACCTGCCGCGGCGCGACGCCGTGGCGCGCCAGGAATGCCTCCAGCACCCGATCGCTGTGCGCCCCCAGCAGTTCCAGGCCGGCATCGTACTCCTCGTTCCTGATGACCTCGACGGCGCCGTTCGAAAAGCAGACGCTCACCTCCTGGCCGGTCTCGACCAGGGCGCGCAGCAGGCGGCCGCCGTAGATGGAGCCGGAGGCCCCTGATATCCCCATGAATATTCTCATTTATAAATGCCTGACGCGGATTGTTTTTCAGGATTGCAGCAGCTGCCTGAGGCGCTGCGCATTCTTAATAGCATACCCCATCCAGTCGTTGTTGAAATAAGCGTAGACGTCGGCGCCGCCCGATGTAAAGCCGCCGATGCGCCGGGCCCATTCCTCGAGCTGGCGGCCTGAATAGCTGCCGCCCTCGGCGCCCATGTGGAAACGGACGTAAGTCCAGCCGGCGGTGAGCACCGGATCAGCGGGCAACCCGGGGTGATCGGGAATGCACAGGGCGGCTCCGGCCCGTTCCAGGATCGCATAGACCTCGGGGACAAACCAGGAGTGATGCCGGAACTCAAACGCATGGCGCCATCCGCCCGGCAGCGCTCCGGCAAAGGCGGCGAGGCGGTCGTCATCGCGCTTGAAATTCGGCGGCAGCTGCCAGAGAAGCGGCCCCGCTTTTTGCTCCAGCCGCGCCGTCAGATCGATAAAGCGATCGACCGGTTCGCCGCTGTCGCCCAGCCGCTTGACGTGCGTCAGATAGCGGCTGCCCTTGACCGCAAACAGGAAATCATCCGGCACCGCCTCGCGCCAGCCGTCAACATATTGCGGACGCGGCAGCCGGTAGAAGGTGGCGTTGATCTCCACGGTGTCGAAGTGCTGGCTGTAATAACCCAGCCACCGGGACTGCGCCAATCCTTTGGGATAGAACAGCTCGCGCCAGTGTCTGTAGTTCCAGCCGGATGTCCCGATTCTCGCCGAGGCCATGTGCAGGTGCTCCCGTTGAAAAAATGAAGTACGGCAATTACGGCAATATTTATCACCTGGACCTCCGGGAGTAAACCTTGCCGCGACGCGATAACGGCAGTTCCTGGCCGCTAGCCGGCGCCGGTATCCTTCTGTGCCGGAGCTCCCCAATCCACTTTGCGGGCCACGACCGTGCCTCTGTTTTCCCGGGCTTCGCGCAGGGCCCAGCCGGCGCGTTCGAGTAATCCGGTGACGTCTTCGGCGTGCGCGGGATATTCCGCGATGCCGATGCTGACGCCAAGCTCCGGGCGCTCTCCGGCATCGATCTCCGTCGCCACCAGCGGCCGCAACCGCTCGACGATCCGCACGGCGTCGAGCTGGCCATTCTGGGTCTGGTCCGCGCTCAGGCCCGGCAGCAACAGCGCGAACTGGTCGCTGCCATACCGGGAGACGATGTCGATCTGGCGGATCGACGCCCGCAGGATGCGGCCGGCCGCCACCAGCTTGCGGTCCGCCGCCAGCTGCCCGCCGGACATGATGAGCCCTCCCAGTCCGTCGATACCGATGAATATCACCGAAACCGGGCGCCCCTCCCGCTGGCCACGGGCGATCTCGCGCCCGGCCGCCTCACAGAAATAGCGATGATTGTATAAACCGGTAAGATTATCAACAAGTGAACGGCGCTTCACCTCTTCCAGCAGGCGGGCGTTGTCCAGCACCAGGCTCAGCTGGCGCACCACCGGCTCCAGCAGCTCCAGATCCTTCTGGCGATAGGCGTTGGCCTCGAAGCTGCCAAGATTGACCACGCCGCGGATCTCGCCGTTTGACCGGAGGGGGACGACCAGCGACGAGCGGATACCTTCGTCGGCCAGCAGCTTGTCTGCCGGGAACTCGTCGCCCGTGATGTCGTCGCGCAGCAAAGCGCGCCCGCTCTCGATTACCCGGCCTGCGGCCACGGCGTCTGCCGGCAGCCGCAGGCCCCGGTCAAGCCAGGTCTTGGCCGCCCGGGTGCTGGCGGCGATGACCTCGAACTCACCGGCCTGCGGATGCCAGGCCATCAGGTTGGCGCTGTCGAAACCGACGATTCGCGCCGCGTGCTCGATCATGGAAGCATAGATGCCGCTGACGCCGGCGCGCGTGCCCAGATCCTTGCTGATGGCGTCCATCAGCCCCAGCAGGTCACGGTCGCGGCTGAGTTCGGACGCCATGCTGGACCGCTCCACAACCGCTGCCACACGGTCGGCTGCCACGCTGAGTGAGTCCCTTTCCTCCTCGGTATAATGATGCGGCGAGAAGGTGCCCAGCGTCATCATGCCCAAAGGCTTCCCTCCAGCCACCAGCGGCAGGCTGATAAGCGTCCTGGTCCCGACAGCTCTCAGCTCCGGAGGCGCAAACCGGCCGTCGACGGCAAGATCCTCGGAAACAGCGGTGTAGCCGCCCGCGAAGGCGCGGCCGACGATGCCTTCGCCCACCCGAGCAGCCAGCTTCCCGGTCATGCCGGGGTCGAGACCGTAGGTCGCCCTGACGGCGAGCTGCTCGCCGACGGGATCGAGGGTGGAGATGAAGCCCAGATCAGCGCCCGCGAACGACGCCGCCGATTCCAGCAGGCTCTTGAGCACCTCGGAAAGATGCACTGAGGAGAGCGCCGCTTCCGACAGCGTCACCAGTCCGGCCAGTTTCGCGCTGTGGTCACGCGCCTCGCCCAGCGCCTGCTCGAGCTGCTCTTCCCGCTCGCCGAGCAGGTAGTTCATGGCGATGAAATTCTCTGTGATCTCGCGCACCGGATCGGCGGAAGCATGCTGGTACACCCGGCACAGGCGGCAGTCCTTGATCTTTTTGGCGAACTGCCCCTGCACTTCGCCGCGGCAAAAAGTGCCGGCGATCAGCCAGCAGCGGGCGTGCTCCCGCCCGTAGACGGGACAGTCGCGCTGATCGCAGTCCAGCTCCTGCCAGCAAGTCGCCAGCCCCGCGTCTTCCAGCGGGTGCTCGCGCCGCTTCTGGGCCACCGCCGCCAGCACCAGGCCGTTGAGGCGGCGGCGAGCATCGTCCATCCGCCTGCCCCAGGCGTAAAGGGCGTTCTCCCGGTGCGCCAGCAGCGCCAGGCCGGCCGCCAGAATGGGTATCAGCACGACGGCCTGCACCCAGTCGCTGGAACCGGGGAAATAGTGCTCAAGAAGATCGTGCGCCAGCTGCAGAAACGTTCCCAGCACGACGCCGATGAGGATATAGCCAAAAATACGGCTCTTGCCAAACCCGAAATGCATCTTCGCCCCCACCCCTGAGGATATCGACTACTGATATAATTTTATCATCCATAGCCGCGGCATCCCATGAATCCATCTTATGAAAGCGTACCAATCCAGAAGGATTCCTTTTAATTTAATCGCGCGGTGCGGAGTCAGTCGGGGGGATCTGGCTTGACCGCTGCGTTTGGCGGCCCTGGACAATCATTAGCACATATTAGGCGAACCCTGATTTTCCATCAGAATAATGAATGGGAGAAAGTTCTTGACGATACCTCAGGGGGTATGGTAATATTCGTCTTGGAAGAAAGGTGCCCAAAACCTTTCAACCCCCCACCCCCCTAGTGGAAAGCCCCTGTGCCGGCTAGACAGGGGCTTTTTCTTTCCCTGAAAACACCCTTTGCCACCGGACTTGGGCGCGCCTCCTGCCCCGCCCCCTCCGTCTCACTATTTTTTCTCGATGTTGAGCACCGCCAGGAATGCTTTCTGGGGGATCTCGACGTTGCCCACCTGCTTCATCCGCTTCTTGCCGGCCTTCTGTTTCTCGAGCAGCTTGCGCTTGCGGCTGATGTCGCCGCCGTAACATTTCGCCAGCACGTCC
>JAJYLK010000093.1 GCA_021787775.1 Actinomycetes bacterium
CGGCGTTTTCAGCGGATCGGCCGGCAGGCCCATCGGTGCTGGCATCAGTGTCGCCAGAAAGAAAAGGACGCCCAGGATCAGGGTGATTACCGCTAATTCCTTGACGAAATGATCGGGAAGAAACGGGACTCCGCCCTCTCCGTGATCGTCATGCGAATGGTTCATCTCTGGACTCATTTGGCTCCCTTAAGCTTCCTTAGGTTAGCTGTAACTTAAAGCGGGTCGGCAATTCCCTGCTTGCGGATCATGTAGAAGTGCGCCGCCAGGAACATCGACAGCACGATCGGCAGAATGATCACATGGATCCCGTAGAACCTGGTAAGGGTATCATCGCCGATCTTGTTTCCAGCGAGCAGAAACGCCTGAATATACTGGCCGACAAAGGGCATGGCGCCGGCGATCTCGCTGCCAACCTTTGTGGCCCAGTAAGAAAGCTGGTTCATTGGCAGCAGATAGCCGGAGAAACCGAAAGTGACCGTCATGAAGAAGAGCAGCACGCCTGTAACCCAGTTGAGTTCCCGCGGTGGCCGGTAGGCGCCGTGAAAAAAGACGCGCAGCATATGGACGATCACCATGATGATCATGATGTTGGCGGTCCATGCGTGCAGACTGCGAATAACCACGCCGAACGGCAGACCATCCATGATGTGCAGCACGCTCGGATAGGCAGTAGCCACGCTGGGCTGGTAGTAAAACGCCAGCAGGATGCCGGTCGCCGCCTGCACCATAAAGCACAGGAAAGTGATGCCGCCAAAGCAGTACAGCCAATTGACGTGATCGGGCACGCGGTGTTCGGCAAATTCCCGGCTGATGCGCCGGACGTCCAACCGCTCATCCAGAAAATCAAGAACTCCCAGCCTCATATCTAAATTTCCTCCACTATGATTTCGATGTTGCTCAAAAATGCCCGCATTCCTTTGTAGCCGCTAATTAACCGCCACTCTTGACGCCGTTCACGTAAATCTGCCCCGCCTCCTGCACAATGTTCCATTCGGTCAAGGGCTTCGGCGGCGGGCCCGAGATATTCTTGCCGTTCTCATTGAACTTGCCGCCGTGACAGGGGCAGTGAAAAATATCATTAGCAGCTTCCCATTTGACGATGCAGCCCAGATGCGTACACACCAGTGAAAAAGCAGCAAAGCTCTTATCCTTTTTCTGAATCAGCATCGACGGGATATCCTGGTAGTCGAAGCGCACGCCATCGATGGTGACGTCGGCGACCGCCGCGATCTTCTGCTTTTCATAAACCGTGCCCTTCAGCACCGGGTAGACGTACCGGATCAGCGGCGCTGCGAACGCGCCCAGGCCCAGCGCCGAGGCGATGCCAAAGAATATGGACAGGAACCGGCGGCGGGTTACCTCCATGGCGCTGCCGCCTGGCGTCGAAGCTGCGCCATGATTGTTCATATCATCATTCATCTCCCGAAAGTCTCCTACGTCTCGGCTTCAGCACGCCCTGATGGAACAGGAAGGTCAGCAGGCTGGCGCTTGCCAGCAGATAAGCAACCCAGAGGGTCACCGGTCCGATGTCCCGGCTGCCTGTCGTTGTATCCAGGACCTGCGCGACGACTTTATAGATCGCGTAGACATCAGTCACTACCACCGCAGCAGACAGCAACACCGCGATCCAGCCCTCGAAGACGAATTTTTTCACCTTCGGATAGGGCACCAGCGTCACCAGGAAGATGCCGATTACCAGGCCGAACATTGCCAGTGGCTCTGCGCTGTCACGCTGCGTATCATTCGTCGCCGTAAACGTGGGCTCGCTCGGGAAATGACAGCTCTTGCAACCCTGTGCCTGAGTCGGCTCCTGATGGCAGGCGAGACAGGTCTTGGGCTCGATCTTGTCATACTGCACACCGTTGATCGTACCCGGCCCGTGTGCCAGCCGCCAGTGGTTGTTCTTCCAGACATTGGTGTCGATATGCGGGTCGCCCGGATGGGTGATGCCCGACGGCTTAATAGTACCAAAGAGAATCGGTGCAACGTCACCCGAATGGCAGCTGGAGCAGAACTCAGGCTTATTGGCCGCCTGCGGGAGATCCTTGATCAGATTGGTGCCGTGCACTACGGCGGAATGGCAGTCGGAGCATGCTACCTGGGCGACATTGACGTGAAAATCGTGCGGGAACATGATCGTGTTTGACGGATTATACTGGTCCGTCACGGCGATCTTGGGATAGCTTGGCGCGTTCGGATCCACGACATCCTGCGCGTCCGGGAACTGCGAGCTGCGCTCGTTGCCGTGGCACTGCAGGCAGGCAGAAGTCGTCAGCAGGTCGGCGGACGCCGGCGGCTTGTCATACGTATGCGTGGCATACTCCGACAGTTTGATGAACGAATAGATCTTGCCACGGACATAGCCGAGAACGCCCGGCTCATAATGGCAGTCGATACAGGTGACGCCTTTCTGTCCCATGTAAGAGGTCTTCCAGGTGTCGACGTACGGGGTGATGATATGACAGCTCGCGCAGAAATCCGGACTATTGGTTTTCCGCACACCCCAGAAGGTGAGACCTCCCAGCCCGACAAACAGCACCAACAAAATCGCAGTTAAAATCGATCGGCCCTTCAATTCTCTCCCCTGCATCGAATATCAGTGAAAAAAGGCACAAGCGGCCGGACGAAATTCTATACTTCGGCACAACCGGTGTCAAACAGGATTACTACAATTATGATTGCGAGCTTATTTTTCATCGGTGTTTTCGAAGAAAAGCCGTGCAATTGGCGCAATAAATTTTTTTTGCGGATTGAAGCCGCTCAAGGCCAGGCGCGCGTTTCCCGATGGTAATGCTGGACGGGAACCCGCCGCTCCCGGTCTGGAATGATTGCCGGTTCGGCTGCATCGGCCCGGCATCCCACCATGCGATGTACTTGCGCGGCATGCCGGCTGGCGAACGGCGATCCGCGCTGCGCGGCTTGCATTTAACACATCCGCGCCGCTATGATTGCCACGAGCTTTGGTTGCGCCCGTTATCAGAGGTGTTTGTAAACGGTTTGGGTGGTATAATTTTATTGCAATCAAATTGCGCCCTGGGAGGTGACATCGGTGCCAGTTGAAGCCATTATATTCCTGTTTTTCATCCTGGTGCTGGCCCCTGTAGTTGCGGTCTTGGCCTATTGTGGTATTAGGGGGACCTGCGGACAGGACGAAGAGGAAAACAAGAGTTCGCATTAGAGCAGGGCTGACTTAGGCAGGTTGATATCCTGCTATTGTCATCATAAATAATGATTGTAACTGATCATTATCATGGATTTCTGACTTCTAAAAGACGGCGTTTGCGAACGCGGTCTTTTTTATTTTGGCGTCTTTCGCTGGCCGCCGGAGCCCTTCTTCTGGGCACTTTGACGCTCCTGGGTGCGGCCGGCTGCGGCAATTCCGCGCCTGCATCCCCTGCGGCGCCATCCTCTGCGACTTCGGCAACCGTTTTGACCAATATCATTTTTTATACTAATAAAAGGATAGTTGTCATGAATGCTGAAACGGCGTCAACCGACGAGCAGCGGCAGCGGGGTTTGATGTTTAGGAAGACCCTGGCACCCGATGCGGGCATGATCTTTGTCTGGAACCAGGATACCAGCGAAGGCTTCTGGATGAAGAACACGCTCGTCCCCCTGTCGGTGGCGTTTGTGGACGCCGGCGGCACTATCATCGACATCCAGGACATGACGCCGCAGACAGAAGATGTGCACTACTCCCCCCGCCCCTACCGGTACGCTATCGAGGCCAATCAGGGTTATTTCGCCGCCAGGGGAATCGCCGCGGGCGATCGGGCGGTAGCACAGCCGGGTGCGCAGCATTGATGACTTGCCGCTAATCAAAAAAAATGCCGCTGGGGCGGCAGGCTGGCTTTTGACGCCGGACTGAGCCGCCGGCGCGATGCTTTTACTGAATCTGCGCCGGTTCCACCTGGTCTTTCAGCCGGCCCTTCAGCCGCAGGATGGCCTTGGTGTGCAGCTGGGAGACGCGCGATTCCGTCACTCCCAGCACGTCGCCGATCTCGCGCAGCGTCAGCCCCTCGTAATAGTACAGCGCGATCACGATCTTCTCCCGCTCCGGCAGGTTGGAGATGGCGCCGGCCAGCCTCTCCTTGACGTCGTTGACATCTACAATCGCTGCCGGATCCTTGCTCTGCCGGTCTTCGATGGTATCGATCAGGGCCACCGATTCGGTGCCGGTGCTGGAGATCGTCCACAGCTCCTCCAGCGCCACGATAGTGCTGGAGCTGATGCGGGTGAGGGCATCGTGGAATTCATCCATCGTGAGGCCAAGGTCCTTGGCCAACTCTTCGTCTGAAGGGGCGCGATGCAGCTTGTTTTCCAGCTTGGCGCTGCTGCGCTCGATCTGCCTGGCCATGCTGCGCACGGAGCGCGGCACCCAGTCAAGCGAACGAAGCTCGTCCAGGATCGAGCCCTTGATGCGCGTAATGGCGTAGGTCTCGAACTTGATGTTGCGTGAAAGATCGAAGCGCTCGATGGCGCCGATCAGTCCCAGCAGGCCGTAGCTGATGAGGTCCGACTCGTCCACGTGCGACGGGAAATTGGTGCCCATGCGCCCGGCGACGTATTTGACCAGCGGCGCGTACGTCAGGATCAGCCGGTCCCTTGCCGCGGGATCGGCGTCCTGCTTGTACCGCCGCCACAACTCGTTTATTTCTTTATCTTCTTCCGGCATATTCCCGTCACTGACGGCGTGCCCGCGGATGGGCCCGCTCATAGACTTTTCGCAGATGAGCTCCGCTCACGTGCGTGTAGCGCTGGGTCGTGGAAATCGACGCATGGCCGAGAAGTTCCTGTACTGCTCTTAAATCGGCTCCTCCTTCGAGAAGATGAGTGGCAAAGCAGTGCCTGAACACATGCGACGAGATGCCGCTCCTGATGGCGGCGCCCCTGACGTACTTGGTCGTGCGGCGCCTGATGTCGGAAGTGCCCAGCGGTTTGCCCCGTGAAGACAGAAACAGCTTCCCGGGGTCGCCGATGTTCGACTCCTGGTTGATCAGTTCCGGCCTGCCTCTTTCAAGATATTCCCGGACCGAACCCAAAGCAATCTCGCCGACCGGCACCACGCGGGTCTTGTTGCCCTTGCCGGTAACCGTCAGCTGCTCCTGCTCGAAATCCAGATCGCCGGTTTCCAGATTGACCACCTCTTCGCTTCGCAGACCGCTGCCATACAGCAGCTCGAAGATGGCGCGGTCGCGGATGCCCAACGGCTTGACGGTATCGATCGTCTCCAGGAAATCTATCACTTCCGCAGGGCGCAGCACCACAGGCAGTTTGCGCGGCTGTTTCGGCGACGCCAGCGATTCGGCGGGATTCGTCCTGATAAGCCCCTCGGAACGGCAAAATCTCAGCAGCCCGCGAACAGCCGACAGCTTCCTCGCGACGCTGGACTTCTGGTAATTGAACCCGGCCAGAAATATCGAATAACGCCTCAGCAGCCGGTAATCGACGCTGCCGGGGAATTCGACGTCCTCGGCGGCAAGATACCGGAGAAACTGGCGGCAGTCCCGGCGATAAGCCAGCACCGTCTTGTCAGAGCTGCCTACCTGGATCAGCGAGGACAGGTAACGGCTCAGGATCGCCAGGTCCTGGGCCCGCGGCTCGTCGGCG